>NZ_JBEXCS010000027.1:0-94972 GCF_040605395.1 Streptomyces sp. NPDC005648
CTCGTGGCTGCGCGCCTCGGGGTCGGACGCGCGGCTGTGGGGGGTGCGCGCGGTCGCGCGCACAGCCCGGAACGTCGCGTTCCCGTTCAAGGCCGAGTAAAGGATCTGCCAAGGGAGCGTCTGGGGCAAGGGAGTTGAGGGGGTGTCAACAAATCTGTCATGAGCACAAAATCAAGGATGTCTTTGGCATGGACACTTCCCGTCAATACGCGTAGTTGGTACGACGGTTGTGGCAGAGATCCTGCTAAAGGGAGGTTCCATGAGACGTTCCCGATTTGCCGCTTACGTCGGCTCGCTCCTCCTCGCCGCCGCCGCCGTCCTCACCGGGACGGGTACGGCCCACGCCGCCCAAGGCCCCTATGTGGCCCTGGGTGACTCCTACTCCTCCGGAGTCGGCGCCGGCAGCTACCTCTCCTCCAGCGGCGACTGCGACCGCAGCACCAAGGCGTACCCGTACCTGTGGGCGGCCGCGCATTCACCCTCGGCGTTCGACTTCACCGCCTGCTCGGGCGCTCGTACGGGTGATGTTCTGGCGAACCAGCTGGGCCCGCTCAGCTCCGCCACCGCCCTGGTCTCCCTCACCATCGGCGGCAACGACGCCGGCTTCTCCGACGTCATGACCACCTGCGTCCTCCAGTCCGACAGCGCCTGCACCTCCCGCATCAACACCGCGAAGGCGTACGTCGACTCGACGCTGCCGGGGCAGCTCGACAGCGTGTACGACGCGATCCGCGCCAAGGCACCGAACGCCCATGTCGTCGTCCTCGGCTACCCGCGCTTCTACAAGCTCGGCACCACCTGCGTCGGTCTCTCCGCGACCAAGCGGCAGGCGATCAACGGCGCGGCCGACTACCTCGACACCGCCATCAACAAGGTCGCCGCGAACCACGGCTTCAGCTTCGGCGACGTCCGCACCACCTTCAGCGGTCATGAGATCTGCTCGGGCAGCTCCTGGCTGCACAGTCTGAACCTGCTGAACATCGGCGAGTCGTACCATCCGACCGCGGCCGGCCAGTCCGGCGGCTATCTGCCGGTGCTCACCAGCGCGGCCTGACGCCGTCTCACAGAGAGGGCGAGGGTGAGGCACCACTGGGGGAGGCCCCGCCCGTCGGGGTCTCCGCCACACATGTCACCGAGAACGGCACAGAGTTGGACGTCGTCCGCTGCGGCGAGCGCACCTCGACACTGATCGAGTTCCGGAACGTCCCGGTGGTGTCGTACGTCGTCACGAACGCCCTGTCCTGCTTGGTCCGCCCACCGCCCTCGGGGAAGGACAGGGTCTTCCATCCCCGGTCCATCACCTGCCCGTCCTTCGACACCCAGCGGTAGGTGACCTCGGCCGGCAGCCGTCCCACCGTGAACGTCGCGGTGAAGCCGGGCGCGTCGCCCTGAGCCGGCGGACAGGTGCCGGAGTAGTCGGTGTTCGAGCCGGCGAGCGTGACGCTCACGGACTGCGGTGGAGCGCTGGAGGCGCTGCTGCTCCGGCTCGGCGTCGTACTGCCCGGGGTGCTGTGCGTGACCGTCGGCGAAGTCCCGGCGTCCGTCCGGGGGTTGTCGGCGTTGTTGCTGCCCTTGTCGCCGTTGCCCCGGTTCAACAGGGCGTACGTCAACCCGCCGATGGCCAGGGCGAGGACGACCACGCCGATGAGCAGGACCAGACCGGCGCGGCGGTTGCGCTCGGGTTCGCGGGGCGGGGCGACCGGGGCCGTCGGCGCCGGGGCGGGCACCGGCAGGGTGCGTTCCCCCGAGGGGTACGGGGCCGGCTCCGGGAAGGCCGCGATCGTCGGGGGGTACGGCGACGTCGGCACGGTCGCGCCGGAAGGGGTGCCCCCGGCCCCGATGAGCCGTAGGTCGTGCTCGGCCCGGTCGGCGGGGATGCGCTCGGCGGGATCCTTGCGCAGCAGCCCCTCGATGACCGGGGCGAGCGGACCGGCCCGGTGCGGCGGCGGCAGTTCCTCGTCCACGATCGCGCGCAGGGTGTTGAGCGGGGTCGCCTGACGGAACGGGGAGTTGCCCTCGACGGCCGCGTACAGCAGCACACCGAGCGACCAGAGATCGGACTCCGGACCCGGGGTTCTGCCCAACGCCCGCTCGGGGGCCAGGAACTCGGGCGAGCCGATCACCTCGCCGGTCATCGTCAGCGCGGAACTGCCCTCGACCTGCGCGATGCCGAAGTCGGTCAGCACCACCCGGCCGTCGTTGGACAGCAGTACGTTGGCCGGCTTCACATCCCGGTGCAGCACCCCGGCCTCGTGCGCCGCCCGCAGCGCGGCCAGCACCTCGGCGCCGATGTGCGCGGCCCGCTGAGGCTCCAACGGGCCCTCGGCGTCCAGCAGTTCGGCCAGCGAGATACCGCGCACCAGTTCCATCACGATCCACGGCCGGCCGTCCTGCGTGGCCACGTCGTACACCGTGACGACATTGCGGTTGGCGACCCGGGCGGCGGCCCACGCCTCGCGCTCCAGGCGGGCGTACATCCGACCGATGTCCGAGGCGGGCAGGCCCGCGGGCGCCCGCACCTCCTTGACGGCGACCTCGCGGTGCAGCACCTCGTCGCGGGCCCGCCACACCGTCCCCATGCCGCCCTCGCCGAGCGGGGACAGCAGACGGTAGCGGCCCGCGATCAGACGTTCACTGCCCGGTTCTTCCGACACCGACGCCCCCCACGGCATCTCACCTGATTCATTCACAAAGTAGCTCATCCGAGTGCGGATGCCGCCCCTTTGAGGACCAGTCCCGCCCCGAGAGCCACCACCAGCAACGCGGAACCCAGGGGAGCGGTCCTGCGCAGAAGGGCGGTCATCGGGTGGGTGGTCCAGCGGGGGCGCCTGTCCAGCACCCGATTCATCCCCGTACCCAACTTGACGACGGCGAACCCGGCGGCGGTCAGGGTGAGGGCCAGACCGATGCCGTACGCCACGACGAGCAGCAGCCCGAACCAGGCCTGTCCGAGCGCTGCGGCGCCCACGAGCACGACGACGGCGGAGGGGCTGGGGACCAGCCCGCCGGCGAAGCCCAGGAGGATCGTGCCGCGGACGGTGGGTGCGGTGGAGTGGGTGTGCGTGAAGCCGCCGTGGGTGTGTTCGACGGTGTCCGAGTCGTGGTGCGTGTGGCCGGACCCGTGGGGGTGGTCGTGCGTGTGGCCGTGCGGGTGCGGGTGCCCGTGGTCATGGGTGTGTCCGTGATCGTGCGTGTGCCCGTGATCGTGCGCGTGGGTCTCGGTGTCCGTCGCCGACGCGGTCCGCGTGTGGGCGGCGACCAGGACCAGGGACCGTTCCCCGGTGTCCTCGACCGCGTGTGTGTGGTCGTGCTCGTGCTTGTGGGGGTGGGGGTGGGGGTGGTCGTGGGGGTGGTCGTGGGTGTGCTCGTGACCGTGAGGGTGCTCGTGCCCGTGTCCGTGTCCGTGCCCGTGTGCGCGGTTGCGCCACGCCCGGCGTACGAGGTTGGCGCCCGCCGCGAGCACGAGGACGCCGCTCGCGATGCCCAGCCAGGCGATCACCGACGGGGTCGCCGCCGAGCCGGCCGTCACCAGGAGGCCCAGGGCCACCACGCCGAGGGTGTGGGTGACCGTGACCGAGGCGGCCAGGGGCAGGACGTCCTTGAGCCGGGCCCTGCCCCCGCGGGCCGCCGCCGTGGCCGCCATCAGGGTCTTGCCGTGGCCCGGGGCCAGTGCGTGCATCGCTCCCAGGACGATCGCGATCAGCAGGGCGAGCGCGGCGAAACCGGCGGTGAGGTGGTGGCGGGCGACCAGGTTGTTCAGGGCCTCGGTCCAGCGGTCGGCACCGCGCGGGAGGATGGAGGCGGCGGGGGCGTCCTGCTGGTCCTCGACGAGGGCCGGTCCGCCCGGGCGCACCCGCAGCGAGGCCGTCGAGGTGTCGGCGGGGGAGGAGAGCAACTCCTTCGGATAGCTGGTCAGTTCATGCGAGACGGACGTCTTCGGTACGTCCGTCGCGGTGAGCGTCATCCGGTCGCCGCGTGCCGTGATCTCCCGCCAGCCGGGGCCCGAGGTGGCGCCCTCGGCGTGGAAGCCGACGGTCGCCTTCCCGCCCTCGGGGAGCGGCGTGGTGAGGCGGCATTCGACGCGCAGGGTGTTCAGTCCGGCCTGTCCCGGCCGCAGCCGGGCCTTGCTGCTCTTCACGGTGAGGGTGGCGGCCCGCCCGTCCACGGTCGCCCTGCTGCCCGCGGCCGCCTTGTCGCACCGCTCCTTCGCCCACTCCGTCATACCGAGCCGTTTGATGTCCGGCTTGGCCTGGGTCGCCGGGATCTCGGCGAGGTCCTCGACATGGTCGACGCGGAGCTCGCCGGGGGCGGCCACCAGGCCGTCGTACCGGTTGACGGTGAAGTTGCCGAGAGGGTGCGCGCTCGCGCTGGTGGAAGGAGCCAGCGCGAGCGCGCAGGCCGCCGTGAGGACGGCCGCGGAGGTGGCGAGCGATCGACGGGTGTTCACTGAGCCGCCTCCAGGTTCTTGAGCGCCTTGCGGGCCTCGGAGGCACCCAGTGGCGAGAAGCCCGGGTTCAGCCTCAGGGCCGCTCGCAGCCAGGTGCGGGCGTCCTCGGTGTGGCCGGTGGCGCGTTCGATCATGCCGCGGTGGTAGAGGAAGGTGGCGTTGCGATACCCGGTCGCGGTGGCCTGCTTGGCGTACGGGAGGGCTTCCGCGTCCTTGCCGTTGACGTGCAGCGCCCAGGCGAGGGCGTCCGCCGTGTGCACGGTGTGGCGGCGGGCCCACTCGGCGCGGGCGGCGCGCAGGGCCGCGGCCTTGTCGCCGTGGTCGGCCGCCGCGAGGGCGGTGTCGAGGTCGGCGTTGACGCCGTAGGCGCGGGCCAGGGCGATCCAGGCGTCGACGAGGGCGTACTGGTCGTGGGCCTTCGCCTTGTCGCCGGCGGCACCGCGGTCCTCGTACATCTCGCCGAGTTCCACGAGGGGCTGGGGCAGTGGATAGCGGGCGACGAGCTGTTCCATGTCCCTCAGCCCGGTCGCCTTGTCGCCGCTCGCGTACTCGGCGCGGGCACGGCCCTCCAGCGCCGGCAGGTAGGTGTCGTCGGCGGCGAGGGCGCGGGCGTAGTCGGTGAGCGCGGTCTTGTAGTCGCCCTGGTTCCAGGCGAGTTGACCGAGCTGGAAGGCGACGTAGGAGATGTCGCCCTTGGTGCTCGCGGTGCCGAGGGCCTGTTCCAGGACCCGGCGGGCCGTCTTCACGTCGCCGCGCAGCTCGTGGACGTACGCGTACCGGGTGAAGATCGGGATGCCCGGGCGCCGGGAGTCCGCGGTGTCGGCGGCCTTCGACGCGTCGGCGTAGCGGCCGAGTTCGACCAGGGCGTCGATACGGGAGGAGAGGGCGTTCTGGCTGTAGGGGTTCTCCTTCAGCACCCGGTCGGCGAAGTTCAGGGCGTCCTTGAAGTCGTGCCGGGCCGCGGCGAGGGCCGCCTGGCCGGTGATGGCCTGCTCGTTGCCGGGCTTCACGGCGAGGGAGCGCTTCAGCGCCTTGTCGGCCTGCGGGTAGCGGGAGGGGTCACCCTTGGTGCGGGCCTGCTCGACATAGGCGAGTCCGAGATTGGCCCAGCCGCCGAAGTCCCGTGGCTGCGCCTTGAGATGGGCCTGCAGGGAGAGGATGCTCGCGTCGATGTTCCCGCTGTTCAGCAGCGCCGGGGACAGCGCGCCGTCCGAGGAGGCGGAGACGGTCGTGGTGTTCCCGTCCCGGATGGCGCCGTAGGCGATGGACCCACCGGTGAGCGCCACGGCCAACAGGGCGGCGAGCCCGGCCAGTTGCCCGACATGCCAACGCCGGCCGACGGCGGCGACACGGCGGACGGCGGCGACACGCTCGTCGGCGGTTGTGCCCTCGGTGGAGCCGACAGCAGTGCCCTCCGTGGCGTCGACCGCCTCTTCCGGCTCCGGTGCGGTGACACCGCCGGTCTCAGCACCCTCCGAGGCGCGGTCTTCGCTGTCGTTCGTTCCCGGGCCCATCGCCCTCTCCTCAAGTGCCGTTCCATACAGGGATGTTGCCGCTGGAAGCGGCGCGGCCCGCACCGTGGGGGATGAGTACTGTGCGGGCCGCGCCAGTTCAGGGGTGACGCGATCCGCGGATCGGGCGGTGCCGCTCCGAAGAATTCCGCCCGATCCGCCGTCTTGGGACCGCTGCCGCGGTCTAGTAGACCCGGCTCCGCATCCGGCGCCACCACATGAGGCCCATGCCGATCAACGCGATACCGGCGGCGCCGCCACCGGCCGAAGCCGCGATCAGCGTGGTGTTGTCCATACCGCCGACCGACGTGGGCTGCAGGGCGTCACCGAGCTGGCTCTTGACGTCGCTGCCGCTGGAGACGCCCTTGGCGGTCGCACCGCGCGAACCGGAGGTGGGGTTGGCCAGGTACGGGAAGTACTTGCCGAAGCCCTTGTCGTTCTTGTCGACCGCGTCGCCCAGGTCGTTCTTGGAACCGACCAGTTCGCCCTCCATGACCTGCAGCGCCTCGTCGATCACGTCGTCGGTGAGCCGGCGCCCGTTCGGGAAGCCCGCGTTGTCACCGTCGAGGACACCGAGCCGCTTCGGGTAGGCGGTGGGCTTGATGGAGGTGTTGAGGCGCAGTTCCTCCGCCGGCTTCACGTACGGCGGCTGGTTGAGGCCCTTGACGCCCTTGAGGAACACGTCGACGAGGTCGTTGCGGGGCTCCGAGGGCGCCTTGATCTTGTAGATCCCCTCGATGAGCTTCGGCAGCTCCGGGTTGGTGACGTTCTTCAGGAACTGCGCGTCGTACGCGGGCGAGGACGCGTTGAACTTGTCCTTGTCCTTGATCGGGTTGACGACCTCGTTGACGAGCGGGTTGCCCAGGCGTGAGACCTGCTCGTAGTAGCCCTGGGCGTTCCTGCGCTGGACGGTCGACCAGATGCCGACGACCGGCTGCTTCTTCGACTCGGTGATCATGTCCGTCGGAATCTGCAGGGCGATCGAGTTGACGTTGTAGCCCTTGAGGGTGTCCCGGCCGACCTCGGAGAGGTTCCCGCCGTACAGCAGGTCGAAGACGCGCAGGTCGGCGAAGAACGGGTCGTCCGCCTGGCCGGCGAAGGTCTGCGCACCGTTGGGGAGCTTGTAGATCGCCTGCTCGCGCAGCTTGTTGTAGTCCGGCATCGACGCCTTGCCGACGTCCGACGGCGCCACCGGGACGTCGTCGGCGAGCTTCGAGCGGTACACGGCCTTGCCGTGCCTCAGCTTGACGAGCTCGATGTCGTACGTCTGCGTGATGTTGAGGTCGGGGTCGGCCAGGTTGCTGACCACGCCCGTGTTGTACAGGAACGACTTCTTGTTCTTCGTCTGCGTCCTGAACGTGTAGCGCAGCAGCAGATCGTCCTGCGCGTCCCCGTTGTTGTCGATGTGGAGGTCGTACTGGGCGTCGTCGCCGAACTGGTAGAAGTTCGGGCCGCCGGCCGGCTCCTCGAAGGGGATGAAGTTGGCGATGAGCGTCGTGGTGTCCGGCTTGTCCGGGCTGACGAACGCGTACAGGTCCGTGTTGTCGTACTGGGGCTGCCCCGAGATCAGCGGGGCCTCCCGGTGACTGGAGGCGGATGCCGCCCCCGGTTCCAGCGTGGCCACACCGGCGGCCGCGAGCCCGCCGGCCGCCAGTGCACCAGCTATGAGGGTCGCGATGCTCCTGCGTCCCGCGCCGCTCCTGGAGTCAGTTGTCATGCCGTCCGTCCTCAGTCCCAACTTGCCTGACGAACGCTGATTCGGAGCGGTCGCCGGAGTGGATTGGTGGAATCTCAAACGTCTTTACGGCGAACCCCTGATCTTGTTTCAGTCGAACCGCGAAACTTCTTCGTGGGGCGCGGACCCGCGTTTCGGACGCGCTGATCCGTACCCCATCCGGAGGTGCGTTCGTTGCGAATGCCTGGTGTGACGGGACGGGGCCCATGCGGGCGCGGAGAGGGGTACCGAGTGGAGGCTGACGAGCTTCTGGTGCTCGTGGCAGGCGGTGACCAGAAGGCGTTCGAGGAGCTGTACGGACTGGTGTCGGGTCCGGTGTTCGGACTGGTGCGCCGGGTCGTGCGGGATCCGGCGCAGTCGGAGGAGGTGGCGCAGGAGGTGCTGCTGGAACTCTGGCGCTCCGCCGCGAAGTTCGACCCCGGGCGCGGCAGCGCCCTGTCCTGGATCCTCACCGTCGCCCACCGCCGCGCCGTGGACCGGGTCCGCAGCGCCCGCGCGGCCGTCGACCGCGAACAGCGCGAGGCCCGCCGGGCCCATCACCCCGCCTTCGACCAGGTGACCGAGGAGGTCGAGGCGGGTCTGGAACGCGAATGGGTACGCCGCTGCCTGGACCGCCTCACCACCCTGCAGCGCCAGTCCGTCACCCTCGCCTACTACGACGGCTACACGTACCGTGAAGTGGCCGAGCGGCTCTCCCTGCCGCTGGGCACGGTCAAGACCCGTATGCGCGATGGACTCACCCAGCTGCGCAAGTGCCTGGGAGGTGTCGCATGAGTCTTCTCGCCCGACTGCTCCGCCGCGAGGATCTGCACTCGCTCGCGGCCCCCTACGCGCTCGACGCGCTGGAGTCCGGGGAGCGGTACCGCTTCGAGAAGCACCTGAGGACGTGTGACAGCTGCGCCGCCGAGGTGCGCGCCCTGTCCGAGGACGCGGCCCGCCTCGCCTGGTCGACGGCCGCCCCGCCGCCGGCCGCGATGCGCGACCGGGTGCTGGCCGCCGTACGCGCGACTCCGCAGGAACCGAGTCCGATGCCGGAGCACACGCCTCAGCTGCCGCCGCACGTCTGGGGCACGCAGCCGCCGCCGTCGCGCACTCGTGCGCCCCGCGAGCGCCGCCCCTTCTTCGTGCCGCTCGCCACGGCGACGGCCGCCGCGGCCCTCGTGGTCGCCTCCCTCTTCGCCGTGCAGGCCCGGCAGACCCAGGACAAGCTGGACGCCGCGCAGTCGCAGTCACGTGAGATCAACCACGTTCTCGCAGCTCCCGACACACGCGCGGCCACCGGCAAGGACAGCCGGGGCCGAAGCATCTCGGTGGTCGCCTCCGCCGCGGAGGGGCAGGCGATCGTCACGCTCAGCGGATACGCGCAGCCGCCCGGCGGACGCGTGCACCAGCTGTGGCAGATGCGCCCCCATGCGCAACCACGCTCCCTGGGGCTGTTCGAGCAGGGCGACACGCCCTTGGTCGCGACCGGCCTCAACAAGTCCGCTACATCACTCGCTGTGACCGTCGAGCCCGACGGGGGCTCACCACAGCCCACCAGCCAGCCGATTGTCCAACTCGCCCTGAAATCGGTTGGATTCGGAGAGTGACGGTGGAGGGGTCGTCAACACCCTTGCGGGGAAGGTGAATCCTGTGACCGCGATACACGAGTGCCCCACGAGGGCGATAGGGTTACCCTGCCCGGGCCGGGTGGACTCGTACGGGTGGGGAGTGACATGGAACAGATAACAGTGCGCAGCAGGGCCAGGGTCCCTGCGATCACCTACGGGAGCAGCGCGACCAGTTCGCGTCTGGACCGCCATCTCTCGGTGCTGGCGGGCCCTGCCGTCCCGCAGCGGGAGGCGGCCGAGGCGACGTCTCTGATGCGTGAGCTGACCGCGCGTGACACCACACAGAACCGCAGCGACCGGGGTGCGCGGGTCCGCAAGGTCTCGCTCTTCGCGCCGCTGCGCCGGCTGACTCGTTCACTGTTCGGCGGGCGCTGAGCGGCAGCGGCGTTCCCGCGACCGGTGTGCGTCGCGCTTCAGCATGGAGGGCGTCTTCGGTACGTTCCACCCGCTCGGTACCGAAGACAACCCCCCGCCCTCACCCGGCTGTTGAGATCGCCGACGTGGTGATGACCGCTGTCGGGATCACCGCTCGCCGTGCGTGTATCTGCGCACCGCCAGCGGCATGAACACGGCGATCACCGCCACGCTCCACACCAGTGACCCGGCGACCGGATGCGCCACCGGCCAGGCGCCCCCGGTCGGCACCGGCGCGTTCCCGAACAGGTGCCGCAGGGTCGTCGTCACCGCGCTGATCGGATTCCACTCGGCCAGGGCCCGCAGCCACCCCGCGAGCCCCTCGGTCGGGATGTAGGCGTTGGACAGCAGCGGCAGCACGAACGTGGAGGAGCCCAGCTGCCCGGCCGCGTCCTCGCTGCGGGTCAGCAGCCCGAGGAAGATCCCCACCGAGGTGCACGCGAACCGGAACAGCAGCAACAGCCCCACGGCACCCGCCACTTCGAGCGCGCTCCCCTCGATCCGCCAGCCCACCGCGAGCCCCACCAGCAGCAGCGGCACGGTTCCGATCGCGCTGACCGCCAGATCGGCGACCGCCTGTCCGAGGGGTACGGCGGCCCGGCTGACCGGCATCGCGCGGAACCGGTCCATCACACCCCGGTGCGAGTCGGCCGCGGCCTGGAACATCCCGGTCATGATCCCGCCCGCGGCCGTCGCGACCATCAGCCCCGGCACCAGGAAGGACCGGTACTCACGGCCGGGCATGGCGAGGGCGCTGCCGAAGACATAGCCGAAGAACAGCAGCATGTTGATCGGCATGACCTGGGTGAGGATCGCGAGGCCCGGACTGTTGCGGACCCGCCGCAGCTGACGGCCCACCATCGCGAGGCCGTCGTAGGCCAGTGCGCTCATGCCGCGGGCTCCTTGTCGTCCGCAGGGCCCGAGGGCCGGTCGGCCGGCTGTGGCTCGGTCAGCCGTAGGAAGACGTCGTCCAGCGTCGGCGTCCGCAGGCTGACGTCGAGCAACGGCACGCCCGCCGCGTCCAGTTCGCGCACCAGGCGCGGCAGCGTGAGCGTCGGGTCCCGGGTGACGGCGCCGACCGCGTGCCGTTCGTCGTCGAACGAGGGCTGAGCGCCCGTGAGCCGGTCCAGGACGCCGGCCGCTTCCGCCATCACGTCGGCGTGCGCGACGACGACCTCGACGTAGGACCCGATCAACGCCTTGAACTGCGCCGGTGACCCGGTGTGCGCCACCCGCCCCCGGTCCACCAGGGCTATGTCGTCGGCGAGCCGGTCGGCCTCCTCCAGGTACTGCGTGGTCAGCAGCACCGTCGTCCCGTCGGCGGTGAGTTCGCGGACCGCGTCCCAGATCAGATTGCGGCTGACGGGGTCGAGTCCGGTGGTCGGCTCGTCCAGGAACAGCACCTCGGGACGCCGGATCAGACTCGCCGCGAGGTCCAGCCGGCGGCGCATCCCGCCCGAGTAGGTGGACGCGGGCCGGTCGGCGGCCTCGGCGAGCCCGAACCGGTCGAGCAGCTCCCCGGCCCGCACGCCGGGCGCCCGCACCCGGTGCAGCCGGGCGAACAGCCGGAGGTTCTGACGTCCGGTGAGGTCACCGTCGATCGAGGCGTACTGCCCGGTGACGCCGATGCTCCGCCGTACGGCCGCCGCGTCCCGGACGAGGTCGTGCCCGGCGATCCGCGCCGAGCCGGCGTCCGGCCGCAGCAGGGTCGCCAGCAGCCGTACGGCCGTCGTCTTGCCGGCGCCGTTGGGCCCGAGGACTCCGCAGACCGTCCCCCGGGCCACCGCGAGATCCAGCCCGCGCACCGCGTGCACCTCGCCGAACCTTTTCTTCAGACCTTCACTAAGTACAGCGTACGTAGAAGTCATATCCTGACCATAGCGCACTGCGTACGGTGTACGTAACTAGCATGGTGTCCGAGGTGATGATCGATGGCGGGCCGAGCAGCGGTACCCGAAGTGATCTGGGCGCGGCCCGAGCGGGCGGGGCGGGGGCCGAGGCCCGCGTACACGCGTGCCGACATCGCGGCGGCGGCGGTGAGAATCGCCGACGAGGGCGGGCTGGACGCGGTGTCCATGCGGCATGTCGCGGCCGAACTCGGGTGCGGGACCATGTCGCTCTACAACTACGTCCCCCGCAAGGAGGACCTGTACGAGCTGATGGTGGACACCGTCAGCGGGGAGCACGAGCCGTGGGAGCCGTCGGGGGACTGGCGGGCCGACATGCGCCGGGTCGCCGACCAGACGAGGGAGCTGATGCACCGGCACCCCTGGATGCCGCGTCTGATGTCACCCGTGTACGGCTTCAGCCCGAACGCGCTGCGCTACCTGGAGCACTGCCTGGCCTGCCTGGACCCGCTCGAGGACATGACCTACGGCCTGAAGATGCAGCTGATCGGCCTGCTCAACGGTGTCGTGACGATCTATGTGTCGACCGAGATGGACGCCGCCGAGCGCACCCGCCACCTGCCCTGGTCCCAGGAGCAGGAGAACGCGGTGCGGATCGCGTATCTGGGCGGCCAGATCGCGAGCGGGGCGTATCCGCGGATGGCCGCCGCCTTCGCCGAGGACCCGGGGCCGATCGACATGGACGCCGTGTTCGGGCTCGCGCTGGAGAGGGTTCTCGACGCCTTCGACCCGGCCGGGCGCCGGCCCGGTTCCGGAACACGGCCTAGATCAGGGTGAACTGGCCTTCGGGGCCTTCCTCGTGGTGGTCGAGGACCGACGCCGGGCGGCGGGACGCCTCCGGCGCCGGCAGGACGCCCGCCTTCCTCAGCTCCTCCGTGCCGATCGGAGCCGTCACCGTCAACTCCCGCTGCCGCGGGCGCAGTTCCGCGAGCAGGGCCAGGACGGTGATCAGCTCCAGCAGCTCCGACGTCCACGTCTGCGGCCAGGTCGCCGGGCGGATCGCGGCCAGGGTGCCCGGTTCGGGCTCCGTCGTCCGGGCCGCGAACCACTGTTCCAGGACCCGGCCGCCCGCCGCCTCGAAGTCCCAGGCCTGCGGTGGCACCGGCGCGATACGGCCGTCGTCGAGGAGGAGGGTCTCCTCCTCGCGGTCGTAGCCGATCGTGAGGGGGCGGGAGGGGAGCGGGGCGCGGACGTAGGGGCGGCGGCCTCCCGGGAGCTTCGGGCGGTCGCCGTCACGGCGCATCAGCCACAGGACGCGGTGGCCCAGCTCCACTCCCCGTGACCACAGTTCGGGATCCTCGGTGAGCGGGACCGTCAGATCGGGGCGGACCGTCGCCGTCGTCCAGGCGAGGATGTCCAGGGGGGTGGGGGAGAGGCCCAGGCGGGCGCTGAGGTGGTCCCGCAGGCCCGGTGCCAGATTGGGTTCGGTGCCCCCGGGGCGGCGGTAGAGGGGGCGGATCCGGCCGGGGCGGAGCAGGGGGAGATGGGCCGTGGCCAGGAGAGGGGGGCCGGCCGGGTCGGAAGGTGTCTCGACAACGAAGATCTGGTGCTCGTCCGCCACCCGCCACAACTCCGGTCGCGCCGTGTCGATCAGACGGTGGTCGGGGATGAGCCACTGCTCGTCGAAGGGCGCGTGCAGGACGCGTACGGGGTCGGGACAGGGGCCCGAGGCCCGGATCAGCTTCTCCGTCCCGCTCGACTGGCCCGGGAGCCGCCCCACCGCCGTGCGCGGGGTGCGGGAGCGCGTGGGCTCGAACAGGGCCTCCCGGTCGGGGCCGTCCGCCTTCAGCAGCGCGTCCCAGCGGGCCTTCAGGGATGCCGCGTCGGGGCCCGTCGGCCACCCCCGGCCGAGCCGCGGCGGTGCGACGGACCACGGCATGAGGTCCGCCAGCGGCGGAGCGTCGTCGTGCGTCACGCCCCGCATCGTACGACCTGCCACTGACGGTGACCTCATGTGGCGTCCAGCGTGACGGTGAAGGAGAAGCGGTCGCCGCGGTAGTGGATCACCGCCGCGTCCAACACCCTTCCCGCGCCGTCGTAGGTCACACCCGTGTAGTGCAGGATCGGGCTGAGCAGCGGGACTTGGAGCAGCCGCGCCGTCTCGGGGTCCGCCAGACGCGCCTCGACGGTGTCCGTGATCCGGCTGATGTCCGCCCCCACGACATCCCGCAGCACCTTGGTCATCGGCCAGCGGACGAGGTCCGCGGGGTCGATACGGCCGGCCAGCTCCGGACGGACGTAGTTGCGGGCGTGGTTGGTCGGCTCGCCCGTCTTCTCGTCGCTGCGCAGCCGGTGGTACAGGGCCACCTCGTCGGTCTCGGGGAAGTACGCGGCGAGTTCGTTCGGCGGCGGCGCGTGGCCGTGGTCCAGCAGCTCGGTCGTCATGCCGGACTGCTGGGCCACGATCGCGTCCACGGAGCCCAGCAGCCGGACCGGGGCGGCCCGCCGGGCGTCCGGCTCGATGAAGGTGCCCCGGCGGCGGTGCCGGGTGATCAGGCCCTCGTCCTCCAGCTCCTTCAGCGCCTGCCGCATGGTCAGCACGCTCACCCCGTAGTGGCCCGCCAACTGCTCCTCCGTGGGCAGCCGCAGGGGGTCCTGCGGCGAGCGGCCGAGTATCGAGGCGCGCAGCGACTGCGACACCTGATACCAGAGCGGCAGTTTGCGGTTCAGGACGATCGAGTCCGGGGCGAAGGAGGTCACGGGGCCATCCGTACCGGCAGGGGATCTTCAGTGCAAGGGGCGGTAGTGCCGTTCGAGGCCCTGCCACACGTCGTCGTAGTGCCGCTGCAGATGGTCCGCCTGCGCCGCGTGCGCGGTGAGGGTGACCGGCCAGCGGGTCTCGAACATGAACGCCAGGCCGTCGTCCACCTTCTGCGGCGCCAGCTCGGCCGTGCTCGCCCGGTCGAACGTCTCCCGGTCCGGACCGTGCGCCGACATCATGTTGTGCAGCGAGCCGCCACCCGGTACGAACCCCCCCTTTCCGGCCGTCTTCGCGTCGTAGGCGCCCTCGATCAGGCCCATGTACTCGCTCATCACATTGCGGTGGAAGTACGGCGGCCGGAAGGTGTCCTCGCCCACCAGCCAGCGCGGCGCGAACACCACGAAGTCGACGCCCGCCAGGCCGGGGGTGTCCGAAGGGGACGTCAGCACGGTGAAGATCGACGGGTCGGGATGGTCGTAGGAGATGGTGCCGATGACATTGAAGCGGCGCAGGTCGTAGACGTAGGGGACATGGTTGCCGTGCCAGGCGACCACGTCGAGCGGGGAGTGGTCGTAGGTGGCCTGCCAGAGGTTGCCGCAGAACTTGTTGACCACCTCGACCGGGCCCTCGACGTCCTCGTAGGCGGCGACCGGGGCCCGGAAGTCGCGGGCGCCCGCGAGGCCGTTGGCGCCGATGGGGCCGAGGTCGGGGAGACGGAAGGGGGCCCCGTAGTTCTCGCACACATAGCCGTGGGCCGACGCGTCCAGTAGCTCCACACGGAAGCGGACCCCACGAGGGATCAGTGCCACATATGCGGGCTCCACATGGAGCTGCCCGAACTCGGTGTGCAGCAGCAGTCCGCCGCGCTGCGGGACGATCAGCAGCTCGCCGTCGGCGTCGCTGAAGACGCGGTCCATCGAGGAGTTGGCGTGATACAGGTGCACGGCCATGCCGGTGCGCTGGGTCGCGTCGCCGTTGCCGCCCAGGGTCCACAGACCGGCGAGGAAGTCGGTGCCGTCGGCGGGGTCGGGGAGGGGGTTCCAGCGCAGGCGGTTGGGGTCGGGGACGGACTCCGTGAAGGGGGCCGTGCGGATCCAGCCGTTGTGGGTGTGGGTGAACGGCGGATGGGCGGCCGAGGGGCGGATGCGGTAGAGCCAGGAGCGCCGGTTGTGGGCGCGGGGCTCGGTGAAGGCGGAGCCGCTCAGCTGCTCCGCGTACAGGCCGAGGGGTGCGCGCTGCGGGGAGTTGCGGCCCTCGGGGAGGGCGCCGGGCACCGCCTCGGAGCTGTGTTCGTTGCCGAACCCGCAGAGGTAGGTCAGGCCCTCCGCGGCCTTGCGCGCGTCCCCGGTCATGGTCGCTCCCTTGCGCATCGATTCCTATGGAACACCATAGGATTGCGGTTTCGCATGCGCAAGGGGTACGCGGTCCGTCCTCACCAGGGAGGACGGGGACCAGCCAGAACCAGCCTCCAGGGGGATCCGGCTGTCGGACCGTTGTTCTACGCTCCCGGACATGTCGTGGACGCGGGGACTTCTCGCCGTGCTCGCGGTCTGTGTCCTGTTACTGGCCGGATCCGTGGGGTGCGGCACCAGCGGTGCGCACGAGGGGAAGAACGGAGGCTCGGCGTCCCCCGTGGGCAAGGTGCTGGACGGTACGGACAAGCAGGGCGGCCGTCTGCGCCAGGTGGACGGGAAGGACGCGCCCGAGGTCGGCATCGAGGTGCAGCCGGACACCGGCGACAGCTGGGACGTACGGCTGACCGTGCGCCACTTCCGCTTCTCCGCGGCCGGCACACGGGCCCGGCCGGTGGCCGGCCACGGCTACGCCCGCCTCTACGTCGACGGCCGTCTGGTCACCCCGCTGCGCACGGCCGGCTACCGCCTCCCGGCCCGCCTCGTCCCGCGCGGCACCCACCACGTCACCGCCCGGCTGTACGCCGACGACGGCACGGTGTGGGCGGTGAAGGGCGAACCGGTGGAGAGCACCGCCGACATCACGGCGTCGGATCCGGAGCCGAGCGGGACGCCGGCCGGCACACAGGGCGCGGCCGATCCGTCCGGTACGGCAGGGCCGAGCGGCACCCGGAGCGGTACTCCCCCGATGAGTGCACCGAGCACCGATCTCCGTACCGAGGGGCGAGCTTCACCGGACCACGTCGGAGAGGCATCATGAAGTCCGTGCCCCAAGCGACATCGCTACGCCGAGCGCCCGTGCAGCGGCGCAGCGCAGAACGGCTCACCAGAATCCTCGACGCCTGCGCCGAACTCCTCGACGAGGTCGGCTACGACGCCCTGAGCACCAGGGCCGTCGCCCTGCGCGCGGGTGTCCCCATCGGCTCGGTCTACCGCTTCTTCGGCAACAAGCGGCAGATGGCCGACGCCCTCGCCCAGCGCAACCTCGAACACTTCACGGAGCGCGTCACCGAGCGCCTCAAGGAGCCCGGCGAGGGAGGCTGGCGCACCGCCATGGACGCCGTGCTCGACGAGTACCTGGCCATGAAGCGCACCGCACCCGGCTTCTCCCTCGTCGACTTCGGCAACCAGATCCCGGTCGGCGCCCGTGACGCCGAACCCAACCACCGCGTCGCCGACCGCCTCACCGACCTCCTCTCCGGCTACCTCGCCCGCGAGCCCGACGACGACCTGCGCCGCACCTTCCTGATCGCCGTCGAGACCGCCGACACCCTGGTCCACCTGGCCTTCCGGGTGGCCCCGGAGGGAGACGAGAAGATCATCGAGGAGGCCCGCGAGATGCTGCGGGCCTATCTGGCACGGGTGCTGGACTGAGCGAAGCGGGTTCCGGGTCCGGTGCACGGAAGCCGCCGGGCCGTCCGGTGCGCGAATTCACGACCTCACCCCCGGCGGCCCTCCCCTCCCTTCATACCGGTCGGTATGCTCAGCCCCACCAACGAGCGTCACCGTCGTCGCCCCGGGAGGACCCGTGTCCCGCACCGCCCTGCGTATCTGCCCCCTGTGCGAGGCCACCTGCGGGCTGACCCTGACCATCGAGGGGACCCGGGTGACCGGGGCCCGAGGTGATCGGGAGGATGTGTTCAGCAAGGGGTTCATCTGCCCGAAGGGCGCCTCCTTCGGGGCCGTCGACGGGGACCCCGACCGGCTGCGCACCCCGCTCGTGCGCAAGGACGGGGAGCTGCGGGAGGCCACCTGGGAGGAGGCCTTCGACGCGGTCGCCGCCGGGGTGCGGGGAGTGGTCGAGCGGTACGGGCCCCATGCCGTCGGCGTCGTCCTCGGCAACCCCAACGTCCACACCGTCGCGGGTGGCCTCTACCCTCCCGTGCTGCTCGGCGGCCTCGGCACCCGCAGCATTTTCACCGCGTCCACGGTCGATCAGATGCCCAAGCACGTCTCCAGCGGGCTGCTCTTCGGCGACGCCAACGCCATCCCCGTGCCGGACCTCGACCACACCGCTCATCTCCTGCTCATCGGCGCCAACCCCCTGGAGTCCAACGGGAGTCTGTGCACCGCCGCCGACTTCCCCGGCAAGCTCAAGGCCCTCAAGGCGCGCGGCGGCACCCTCACCGTCATCGACCCGCGCCGCACCCGCACCGCCAAGCTCGCCGACCGCCACATCGCGATCCGCCCCGGCACCGACGCGCTGCTCCTCGCGGCGATGGCGTACGTGCTGTTCGAGGAAGGGCTCGTGGATCTGGGCGAGTTGGCGCCGCATGTGGAGGGCGTCGAGGAAGTCCGCCTGGCGGTGCGGGAGTTCACGCCCGAGGCCGTCGCCGCCGCCTGTGACGTGGACGCCGGCACCATCCGCGCGCTGGCCCGCGAACTCGCCGCCGCCCCGACCGCCGCCGTGTACGGTCGCATCGGCAGCTGCACGGTCCCCCACGGCACCCTCGGCAGCTGGCTCGTCGACGTCCTGAACGTCCTCACCGGCAACCTCGACCGCCCCGGCGGCGCCCTCTTCCCGCAGGCCGCCACCGACCGGACGCCCCGCCCCGCCGGTCCCGGCCACGGCTTCCAGCTCGGCCGCTGGCACTCCCGGGTGAGCCGGCACCCCGAGGCCAAGGGCGAGTTGCCGCTCTCCGCGCTCGCCGAGGAGATCGACACCGCGACGGCGGAGGGCGAGCCGATCCGGGCGCTCATCACCTCCGCCGCCAACCCCGTGCTCTCGGCGCCCGACGGCGACCGGCTCGACAAGGCCCTGGACGGCCTGGACTTCATGGTCAGCGTCGACCCGTACCTGAACGAGACCACACGCCACGCCGACGTCGTGCTGCCGCCGCCCCCGCCCTCCCAGAGCGCGCACCACGACTTCGCCTTCAACACCCTCGCCGTGCGCAACCAGGTCCGCTACACCCGCCCCGCCGTCCCGCTGGAGCCCGGCCGGATGGCCGAGACGGAGATCTTCGCCCGGCTGATCCTGGCCGCGACCGGGATGCACGGCGCCGACCCGTCCGCCGTGGACGACCTGGTCATCGGCCAGACCCTGGGCAAGGCCGTCAAGGAGCCCTACTCGCCCGTGCACGGCCGCGACCCCCAGGAACTCGCCGGGCTGCTCACCGGCGACACCGGCCCCGAGCGCCGTATCGACATGATGCTGCGCCTCGGCCCCTACGGCGACGGCTTCGGCGTACGACCGGACGGGCTGTCGCTCGCCCGGCTGCTCGCGCATCCGCACGGCATCGACCTCGGGCCGCTGCGGTCGCGTCTGCCGCAGCCGCTGAAGACCCCCAGCGGCAAGGTCGAACTGCTGCCGCGGCCGATCGCCGACGACCTGCCCCGGCTCCGGCGCTCGCTGGACGAACTGCCGGACGGGCTGGTGCTGATCGGCCGCCGTCATCTGCGCTCCAACAACAGCTGGATGCACAACGTCCCCGCCCTCACCGGCGGCACCAACCGCTGCACCCTCCAGATCCACCCCGAGGACGCCGAACGGCTCGGTGTGCGGGACGGGGACGCCGTACGGGTCAAGGGGGCCGGGGGAGAGGTGACGGCGCCCGCGGAGGTCACCGACGGCGTGCGCCGGGGCGTGGTCAGCCTGCCGCACGGCTGGGGCCACGACCGGCCCGGCACCCGGCTCCGCCACGCCGCCACGGACCCCGGAGTCAACGTCAACCAGCTCCTCGACGGCAGCCTGCTGGACCCTCTGTCGGGGAACGCGGTCCTCAACGGAGTGCCGGTGGAGATCGCGGCCGTCGTGCCCGCGTGATCTGAGCAAAGCCGTGACCTGCGGTTCTGCTCTTATTGCTCACGCGTCAACGTCTTGTTAACGCCGTTTGAACGGACCTAACGTCGTCGCACCGCCTGCCCGGTGGGATGTTCAAGGGCGAACGTTAGGTATCCACTCATGCTGACCTTCCTCGGCTTCGCCATGATCGCGACCTTCCTGGTCCTGATCATGCTGAAGAAGATGTCGCCGATCGCGGCGCTCGTGCTCATACCCGCGCTGTTCTGCGTGTTCGTGGGCAAGGGCGCCAAGCTCGGCGACTACGTCATCGACGGCGTCACCGGCCTCGCGCCCACCGCGGCGATGCTCATGTTCGCGATCGTCTACTTCGGTGTGATGATCGACGTCGGTCTCTTCGACCCGATCGTCCGGGCGATCCTCAGGTTCTGCAAGGCCGACCCGCTCAGGATCGTCGTCGGTACGGCGCTGCTCGCGGCGATCGTCTCGCTGGACGGCGACGGCTCGACCACCTTCATGATCACCGTCTCGGCGATGTACCCGCTGTACAAGCGCCTGAAGATGAGCCTGGTCGTGCTGACCGGTGTCGCCGCGATGGCCAACGGCGTGATGAACACCCTGCCATGGGGCGGCCCGACCGCCCGTGCCGCGACCGCGCTGAAGCTCGACGCCAGCGACATCTTCGTGCCGATGATCCCGGCGCTCGCCGTGGGTCTGGTCTTCGTGATCGCCCTCGCCTACGTCCTCGGCCGCCGCGAGCGGGGGCGGCTCGGTGTGCTGACGCTGGACGAGGCGCTGGTCGAGGAGAAGGAGACGGAGACCGTCCTGGTCGGCTCCGGCCCGGGCTCGGGCAAGTCCCAAGCCCGCACCGGGGGTTCGGGCGGCGGCACCGGCGCGGACCTCCCCGAGGCCGTCGAGGACGAGGGCTTCCAGGGCCTCGACCCGAACCGTGCCACCCTGCGCCCCAGGCTGTACTGGTTCAACGCGCTGCTCACGGTGGCCCTGCTGACCGCCATGATCATGGAGTGGCTGCCGATCCCGGTGCTGTTCCTGCTCGGCGCCGCGACGGCGCTCACCGTCAACTTCCCGCACATCCCCGACCAGAAGGCCCGTCTGGCCGCCCACGCCGAGAACGTCCTCAACGTCTCCGGCATGGTCTTCGCCGCCGCCGTCTTCACCGGTGTGCTGCAGGGCACCGGCATGGTCAACGGCATGGCCGAGTGGCTGGTCGACAACATCCCGGACGGCATGGGCCCGCACATGGCCTTCGTCACCGGCGTCCTGAGCATCCCGCTCACGTACTTCATGTCGAACGACGGCTTCTACTTCGGCATCCTCCCCGTCCTCGCCGAGGCCGGCCAGGCCCACGGTGTCTCCTCCCTGGAGATCGCCCGCGCCTCCCTGGTCGGCCAGCCCCTGCACATGTCGAGCCCGCTCGTCCCGGCCGTCTACGTCCTGGTCGGCATGGCGAAGGTGGAGTTCGGCGACCACACCAGGTTCGTGGTCAAGTGGGCCGCGCTGACATCTCTGGTGGTGCTCGGGGCAGGGATCCTCTTCGGCATCATCTGACGTATCCAGTACCGCACTTGGAGGTTCTCCTCATGGAGCCCGGTAGGAACCGCGGCTGGCTGCTCCGCCTCGTCATCGCCTTCTCGTTCGCGCAGGGGGCGGTGTCGATGGCCCGGCCCGCCGTCTCCTACCGGGCTCTCGCGCTCGGCGCCGACGAGCGGGCGGTCGGCATCATCGCGGGCGTCTACGCCCTGCTCCCGCTCTTCGCCGCCGTACCGCTGGGCCGCCGCACCGACCACGGCCGCTGCGCGCCCCTGCTGCCGGCCGGCGTGATCCTCATCTCCGGCGGCTGTGTGCTCAGCGGTGTCGCGGACTCCCTGTGGACGATGGCGATGTGGAGCGGGGTGATGGGCCTCGGTCACCTGTGCTTCGTGATCGGCTCCCAGTCCCTGGTCGCCCGCCAGTCCGCCCCGCACGAACAGGACCGCAACTTCGGCCACTTCACCATCGGCGCCTCCCTCGGCCAGCTGATCGGTCCGATCGCCGCGGGGGCGCTGATCGGCGGCCGGGACATGGCGGGCACGAGCGCGCTGGCGCTGGTCGTCGCGGGCGCGGGGGCGGCGGTCGCGTTCACCTCGCTGTGGCGCATCGAGGACCCCGCGATGGTCAAGTCCCGTTCCGCGCAAGGCGATCGGGTCCCGGTGAACAGCATCCTGCGTGCCCGGGGAGTCCCCGCGGGCATGCTCGTCAGCCTCTCGGTCCTGTCCGCGACCGACATCCTCACCGCCTACCTCCCGGTGGTCGGTGAGCACCGCGACATCGCTCCCTCGGTGATCGGCGTCCTGCTCAGCCTGCGCGCCGGCGCGACGATCGCCTGCCGCCTGGTCCTGACTCCTCTGCTACGACTGCTCGGCCGGCCCCTGCTGCTCACGCTGACGTGTCTCCTGGCCGCCGTGCTGTGCGCGGGCATCGCGCTGCCGGTGCCGGTGTGGGGGCTCGGGCTGATGCTGGCCGCCCTCGGCTTCTGTCTGGGCGTCGGTCAGCCGCTCTCCATGACGACGGTCGTCCAGGCCGCCCCCGACGGCGCCCGCTCCACCGCCCTGGCCCTGCGCCTGACCGGCAACCGCCTCGGCCAGGTGGCCGCGCCGGCGGCGGCGGGGCTGATCGCGGGGGTGGCGGGGGTGGCGGCACCGTTCGTGATGCTGGGCGGGCTGCTGTTGCTGTCGTCGGGGGTGGCGCTGCGGTCGCCCGCGAAGCCGGCGGAGGCACGGGAGACGGCGGGGCCTCGCAGGACGGCGCCGGTGGTGGGCCGGAAGAGGGATATCTGACGGGGCGTCGGGCGGTGCTCCCACGCTCGCCGGGGCGTATGTGAAAGAGAGTCAGACGAACTGCGATTTGTGTGAAAATCGTCTGACTCGGAGGCATTCGCATGACCACCACGCCCCTGCCACGCCGCGCCGCAGCGCGTACCGCCGCGCTGGCGGCTCTGACCCTCGCGGGGGTCGCCCTCGTCGGGACGCCTGCCAGTGCCGCGAACAACGGGGATGTCAAGATCCACGAGGTGGGCGCCCCCACCGACGAGCAGGCCAACGACCCCCATGTCTGCCACTTCTACCTGGACGCCTTCAACTTCGACCCGAACGAGAGCGTCACCTGGACCATCGTCGGCCAGCCGCCGACGCCCAACGCCGGTACGGCCACGGGCGCGGTCACCACGGACTCCACGGGCGCGGCGCACACCAACCCGGTCCCGCTGGCCAACGGCCACTACAAGCTCACCTGGAGCACCGCGGACGGCGACGGCGGCGACAACAAGCACAAGACGTTCTGGGTGGACTGCGCCCCGACGACCCCGCCCAGCACCCCGCCGAGCACCACCCCGCCCCCCGGTGGCCCCGGTGGCCCCAACGGCGGCCCCCCGGCCGGCGGTGGCGGGCTCGCCCGTGACGCCGCCATCAGCCCTGTCGCCGGTGCCGCCGCCGTAGGCCTGGCGGCGGTCGGCGGGGTGGTCTGGTTCCGGCTGCGTCGTCGGCCGCATGGCGCCGCGTAGACGCAGGCGCAGGCCCTGGTACCGGACGCGCGCCTACCGTCTGACGCGAACGGTCGCCCTGACCGTCGCGCTGGCGGTGGGCGGCGTCTGGTGGTCCCAGGACGAGGAGCCCTCCGGGGCGGCCGCGACCGGTGCCGCGGCCGCCCCGGGCTCCACCGCGGTCAAGGCCTCCCGCACCACCGACGCCCGCCCCGCCCCACCCCGCACGGCGCGGCGTCCCGCCCCGGCCACCAGGCCCGCGGCCCCACCGCCCCGCCCCCTGGCCCGTGCCCGCCCCACCCGGGTCGTCATCCCCTACATCGGGGTCGACGCACCCGTCATCGGCCTCGGACTCGACCGGGACCACCGGCTCACCGCACCGCCGGAGGGCGACGCCCGCCAGGTCGGCTGGTACCGGGACGGGCCCTCGCCCGGTGAGCGGGGCACGGCGGTGCTCGTGGGGCACCTGGACACCGACACCGGGCCCGCGGTCTTCGCCGGACTCGGCGAACTCACCCCCGGGCACCTCGTCGAACTCCGGCGCGCGGACGGCCGTACCGCCGTCTACACCGTGGACGCCGTCAAGTCGTACGAGAAGGCGCACTTTCCCGACCGGGAGGTCTACGGCGCCCGTGGCCGCCCCGAACTCCGGCTGATCACCTGTGGCGGCGCGTACGACCGCCGGACCGGTTACACGGGCAACACGGTCGTCTTCGCGCACTTCACGGCGGTCCGGGGCCCGGACCCCACCCGTTGAAGGGGATCGTCCGCTTTTTCACAGGCTGAACCGGACCTCCCGAAGTCTTCCCCCGGCCGCGCACATTCCGTTAACTTCCGTGACCCACAGGCCTCGTACGAACCGTGCGGGGCGTTCGACCACGCGGAGCACCAAGCGCGCCGAGCAGCCCTCGGGGGCACCCCACATGACACGCGCCATCTCCCTGCACGAAGTGAGCAAGAGCTACACGCGAGGTGTTCGCGTGGTGGACCGGCTGTCGCTGGACATCGAGCCCGGCGAGTTCCTCGTGCTGCTCGGGCCGTCGGGGTGCGGCAAGTCGACCGTGCTGAGGATGATCGCCGGTCTGGAGGAGATCACCGAGGGCACACTGCTGCTGGACGGCGAGGAGGCGGGCGACCTGCTCCCCTCCGACCGGAACATGGCGATGGTCTTCCAGAACTTCGCCCTCTATCCGAACATGACCAGCCGCGGCAACATCGGCTTCCCGCTGCGGGTGGAGAACCCGAGCGAGGACCCGCGCCCGCGGGTGGACGCCACCGCCCGGATGCTCGGCATCGAGGACCTTCTCGACCGTTTCCCCAGCCAGCTCTCCGGCGGTGAACGCCAGCGCGTCGCGATGGGCCGGGCCATCGCCCGGCACCCCTCCGCCTTCCTGATGGACGAGCCGTTGTCCAACCTCGACGCCAAGCTCCGCAACCATCTGCGGGCCGAGATGGCGAGCCTCACCCGGGAGCTGGGCGTCACCACGGTCTACGTCACCCACGACCAGGCCGAGGCCATGTCGCTCGGCGACCGGGTCGCCGTGCTGCGCGGCGGAGTGCTCCAGCAGGTAGGCACCCCGCGTGCCGTCTACGCCCTGCCCCGCAACGTCTTCGTCGCCGCCTTCATCGGCACCCCGCGCATCAACCTGCTGCGCGGCCTGGTCCGCGCCCCGCTCGACGGCGCCATGACCGTCAGCCTCGGCAAGCAGTATCTGCGGCTGCCCGAACCCCTGTGCCTGGACCACCAGTTGCTGCGGGTGCAGCAGGGCCGTGAGGTCATCGTCGGCCTGCGCTCGGAGGCCATCCGCATCGCCAAGCACAGCTCGGCGCGGCCCGGTGAGGTGCCGCTCACCGGTCTGGTCGAGCATGTGGAGTTCCAGGGGCACGAGGTCCTCGTCCACCTCAACACGGGGTCGCAGCCCGCGGTGGTGGCCGATCTGGAGGCCCCGCGCCCGGTGGACCGCCCCTCGCGCCGGCGCCGCGGCGGACCGACGGTCCTCGGCCGTCTGCGCGAGCGGGCGGAGGCGTTGCGCGCGGGTCCGGTGGTCGTGATGGACGAGCCGCCCGACCACGACCCGCTGCCGGCCCCGGCCGAGCCCCGCCTCCCCGGCGACCTCGTCGTCCGTACGACCCCCGACATCGACCTGCGTCGCGGCCTCCAGATCCCCCTCCTCGTCGACATCGCCCATCTCTTCGTCTTCGACCAGCACGGGGAGCGGATCTGCCCGGCCCCCGACCGGCTGCCGGACCTGGACGCGTAGGAGGGGACGGGCCGCACTCCAGGGGTGTCTGGCGTCAGAAAACTATCGCCGCTAGTTTGTGTGGCTGTCGGTAGGTTGTGACGCGGACGACGCACCCCGCCCTGGAGGAGCACCATGAAGGCACACGACGGCCTCTACATCGACGGCGCCTGGCGACCCGCCGCGGGGCAGGACAGGATCGACGTCGTGAATCCGGCCGACGAGCAGATCATCGGCCAGGTCCCCGCCGGCACGGCCGAGGACGTCGACGCCGCTGTGCGGGCCGCCCGGAGCGCCCTCCCGGGCTGGGCCGCGACCCCGCCCGCCGAGCGGGCCGCCCGGCTGGCCGCCCTCCGGGACGTCCTCGCGGCCCGCAAGGACGAGATCGCCGAGACGGTCACCGCCGAGCTCGGCTCGCCCCCGCAGTTCTCCCAGAACGTGCACGCGGCCCTGCCGATCGCGGTCGCCGGCTCGTACGCCGAGCTGGCGGCGACGTACGCCTTCGAGGAGAAGGCCGGCAACTCCACCGTGCATCTGGAGCCGGTCGGCGTGGTCGGTGCGATCACGCCGTGGAACTACCCGCTGCACCAGATCGTCGCCAAGGTCGCCCCGGCGCTCGCCGCCGGCTGCACGGTCGTACTGAAGCCCGCCGAGGACACCCCGCTGGTCGCCCAGCTCTTCGCCGAGGCGGTCGACGAGGCCGGTGTGCCCGCGGGAGTCTTCAACCTGGTCACGGGGCTCGGCCCGGTGGCGGGCCAGGCGCTCGCCGAACACCCGGACGTCGACCTGGTCTCCTTCACCGGTTCCACCGCCGTCGGGCGGCGGATCGGCGCGACGGCCGGAGCGGCCGTCAAGCGCGTCGCCCTCGAACTCGGCGGCAAGTCCGCCAACGTCGTCCTGCCGAGCGCCGACCTCGCCAAGGCGGTCAACGTCGGTGTCGCCAACGTCATGGCCAACTCCGGCCAGACGTGCAGCGCCTGGACCCGGATGCTGGTGCACCGGGACCGGTACGAGGAGGCCGTCGGCCTCGCCGCCACGGCCGCCGCGAAGTACGGCTCCCGTATCGGCCCGGTCGTGAGCGCCCGGCAGCGGCACCGGGTGCTCGGCTACATCGAGAAGGGGATCGCGGAGGGGGCGCGGCTGGTGGCCGGTGGTGCCGAACCCCCGCGTGAGCAGGGCTACTTCGTCGCCCCGACCGTCTTCGCCGATGTGACCCCCGAGATGACCATCGCCCAGGAGGAGATCTTCGGCCCGGTCCTGACGATCCTGTCCTACGAGGACGAGGAGGACGCCCTGCGCATCGCCAACGGCACCGTCTACGGCCTCGCGGGCGCCGTCTGGGCCGGCGACGAGGCGGAGGCGGTGGCGTTCGCGCGCCGGATGGAGACCGGCCAGGTCGACATCAACGGCGGCCGCTTCAACCCCCTTGCCCCCTTCGGTGGTTACAAGCAGTCGGGGGTGGGCCGGGAGCTCGGCGCCCACGGTCTCGCCGAGTACCTCCAGACCAAGTCCCTGCAGTTCTGAGGAGCGTTCACATGGTTCGCGCGGCCGTACTGCCCGAAGTGGGCGCCCCGCTGGAGATCACCGACATCGAGCTCCCGGACCCGGGCCCCGGCCAGGTCCGCGTCCGGCTCGCCGCCGCCGGGGTGTGCCACTCCGACCTGTCCCTGTCCGACGGCACCATGCGGGTGCCGGTCCCGGCGGTCCTCGGCCATGAGGGCGCCGGCACGGTCGTGGCCGTGGGCGAGGGCGTCACGGGCTTCTCGCCCGGTGCCGCGGTCGTCCTCAACTGGGCCCCTTCCTGCGGCAGTTGCCACGCCTGCTCGCTCGGCGAGGTCTGGCTGTGCGCCAACGCCCTGCGCGGCGCCGCCGACGTCTACGCCCGCACCTCGTCGGGCACCGATCTGCATCCCGGCCTCAACGTCGCCGCGTTCGCCGAGGAGACCGTCGTCGCCGCGGGCTGCGTCCTGCCCCTTCCCGAGGGCATCCCGCTCACCGACGCGGCCCTCCTGGGCTGCGCGGTCCTCACCGGCTACGGCGCCGTCCACCACTCGGCGAAGGTGCGGCCCGGCGAGACGGTCGCCGTGTACGGCGTGGGGGGAGTGGGGCTCGCCGCGCTCCAGGCGGCGCGTATCGCGGGCGCGGAACGGATCGTGGCCGTCGATGTCTCCCCTCAGAAGGAGGAGCTGGCGCGGGCCGCGGGCGCCACGGACTTCGTCGTGGCGTCCGAGGACACGGCCCGCGAGATCCGCGGCCTGACCGGCCGGCAGGGCGTCGACGTCGCCGTCGAGTGCGTGGGCCGGGCGACGACGATCCGCACGGCCTGGGACTCCACCCGGCGGGGTGGCCGCACCACGGTCGTCGGCATCGGCGGCAAGGACCAGCAGGTCTCCTTCAACGCCCTGGAGATCTTCCACTGGGGCAGGACGCTCTCGGGCTGCGTCTACGGCAACTCCGACCCGGCCAGGGACCTCCCGGTGCTCGCCGACCACATCCGGGCGGGCCGGCTCGACCTGGGCGCGCTGGTGACGGAGCGGATCGCGCTGGACGGCATCCCGGCGGCGTTCGACAACATGCTGGCGGGGAAGGGGGGCCGGGCGCTGGTCGTCTTCTGAGACGCCCTCCAACGCCCTTCCGGGGCCCGGCTTTCGGGGTCTCGGATGCCGGGTGGCCGGGTGGCCGGGTGCCGGGTGCGGGTGCGTCGTGGCTGGTCGCGCAGTTCCCCGCGCCCCTTGGGGGGTGGCAGTTCGCGGGGTTTGGGGGGCGGGCTGTTTGGGCTCGGGTCGGGGCTGGACGCCGTTCGCAGCGGCCGACCCAGGGGCGCGGGGAACTGCGCGACCGGCCACACACAGCCCGCACCCGGCATCCGGCAGAACCTCCCCGCCCCCTGGCCGCCATCCGAGTGCCCTCGCCAGCCAGCCCGGCAGCCGCTCACCGCATCTGGCAGAAGCCTCCGCCCCTGGCCGGCATCCCTGTGCCCCGGCCAGCCAGCCCGGCAGCCGTTCACCGCATCCGGCAGACCCCCCCCGGCCCCCTGGCCGCCATCCCTGTGCCCCGGCCAGCCAGCCCGGCAGCCGCTCACGGCATCCGGCAGACCCCCCCCGGCCCCCTGGCCGCCACCCCAGCGCCCCCGTCGGCGTACCCGGCATCCTGTGGAACCGCCTCACCGCAGCGTCGCGGCCGGCACATTCAGGAGGCGCTCCCACTCCCGTGCCCCCGACGGAGTCATCCGTACGGCCCGGGAAGAGCCGATTCGTTCGCACCAGCCCGCCTCCAGCGCATGCCGGCACAGTGCCGCCCCGGCGACGCCCGCCAGGTGAGGCCGGCGTTCCGTCCAGTCCAGGCAAGCCCGGGCCAGCGGCCGTCGGCCCTTACGCTCCAGCGCGATCCCGGACGACCGGAACCACCCCACCCCCGCGTCGGTGAGCGCGAACCCCGTGTCCACCCGCAAGAGCCCGCGCAGCACCAACGCGTCGGTCACCGCGACCCCGATCCGCCCGGCCAGATGGTCGTAACACGTGCGCCCCCGCGCCATCGCCGCCCCCGCGCTCGACTCCCGGAGCGTCCGCGGGCGTACGACGTCCTCGGGCCCCACCTGCGCCGCCAGGTCCTCCACCAGCTGGGCCACCCGCGCGTCGGCGAGCCGGACGTACCGGTGCCGCCCCTGCCGCTCCTCGCTCAGCAGCCCGCCCGCGACGAGCTTGCCCAGGTGCTCGCTCAGGGTCGAAGCGGCGACCCCGGCGTGCCGGGCCAGCTCACCCGCCGTCCATGCCCGCCCGTCCAGCAGCGCCAGCAGACATGTGGCCCGGGTCTCGTCGGCGATGAGCCCGGCCAGCCGGGCCAGCCGCGGTGCCCGGGGATCCCTGGTGGTCATGCGTCCCAGCATGCGCCACGGACACTTCGGCCCTCACCGAACCTTCGCTACCCCGGCCGCCGTACCTGTTCGTACTGCGCGCCCAGCCCGTCCAGCAGTGCGGTGAGCCCCGTCTCGAAGGCCCGTTCGTCGATCTTCTCCTGCTGTTCGGAGAGCAGATGGGCCTGGCCGAGATGCGGATAGTCGGCGGGGTCGTAGGCCGCCGCGTCGTCCACGAAGCCGCCCGCGAAGGAGCCCAGCGCGGACCCCATGACGAAGTACCGCATCAACGCCCCGATCGACGTGGCCTGCGCCGCCGGCCATCCCGCCGCCACCATCGCGCCGTAGACCGCGTCGGCGAGCCGCAGCCCGGCCGGACGTCGCCCGGGGCCCTGCGCGAGGACCGGGACGATGTGCGGGTGGTCGTGCAGCGCGGCCCGGTAGGAGACCGCCCAGTCGTGCAGCGCGGTCCGCCAGTCCCGTCCGCCCTCGAACATCGACAGGTCCACCTGCGCGCTGACGGAGTCGGCGACCGCCTCCAGGATCTCGTCCTTGGTGCGGAAGTGGTTGTAGAGGGACGGGCCGCTGACCCCCAGCTCGGCGGCGAGCCGGCGGGTCGAGACGGCGGCCAGCCCCTCCGCGTCCACGAGCGCGCGTGCCGCCTCGACGATCCGGTCGGTGCTGAGCAGGGGCTTGCGCGGTCGGGCCATGGCGCACATAGTAGGGCTGCGCCCAGAAACTAGCAGTGCTAATTTAAAGGTACGATTTTCAAGAACCGTCTGTATGGGGTGATCTCGTGGTGAACCTGGGGCTCAGCGAGGAGCAGGAGGCCGTACGGCAGCTCGCCCGGGACTTCGTGGAACGCGAGATCGCCCCGCATGTCATCGCCTGGGACCGGGCCGAGGACGTCGACCGGGCGATCGTCAAGAAGCTGGGCGAGGTCGGCTTCCTGGGCCTGACGATCGACGAGGAGTACGGCGGCTCCGGCGGCGATCACCTCGCGTACTGCCTGGTCACCGAGGAGCTCGGGCGCGGTGACTCCTCGGTGCGCGGGATCGTGTCCGTCTCGCTGGGGCTGGTCGCCAAGACGATCGCCGCCCGGGGGAGCGAGGAGCAGAAGCGGCGCTGGCTGCCCGGCCTCACCTCGGGCGAGTACGTCGGCTGCTTCGGCCTCACCGAACCCGGCACCGGTTCGGACGCCGGCAACCTGACCACGCGCGCGGTGCGCGACGGCGACGACTACGTGATCAACGGCACCAAGATGTTCATCACGAACGGCACTTGGGCCGATGTGGTGCTGCTCTTCGCCCGCTCCACGGACGCGCCCGGCCACAAGGGCGTGTCGGCCTTCCTGGTGCCGACGGACACCCCGGGCCTGAGCCGCCGCGCCATCCACGGCAAGCTCGGTCTGCGCGGCCAGGCGACCGCCGAGCTCGTTCTGGAGGACGTCCGGGTGCCCGCCGCGGCGATGCTGGGGGAGGAGGGGAAGGGGTTCTCCGTCGCCATGTCCGCGCTCGCCAAGGGGCGGATGTCGGTCGCGGCCGGCTGTGTGGGCATCGCGCAGGCCGCCCTGGACGCGGCGGTGAAGTACGCCGGTGAGCGCGAGCAGTTCGGCAAGTCCATCGCGCGGCACCAGCTGGTCCAGGAGCTGATCAGCGACATCGCCGTCGACGTGGACGCCGCCCGGCTGCTGACCTGGCGGGTCGCCGACCTGATCGACCGCGGGCAGCCGTTCGCCGTGGAGTCCTCCAAGGCCAAGCTCTTCGCCTCCGAGGCCGCCGTCCGCGCCGCCAACAACGCCCTCCAGGTCTTCGGCGGCTACGGCTACATCGACGAGTACCCGGCGGGCAAGCTGCTGCGCGACGCCCGGGTGATGACCCTCTACGAGGGCACCAGCCAGATCCAGAAACTCCTCATCGGCCGTGCGCTGACCGGGGTTTCGGCGTTCTGAGTAGCGTCTGGGTATGTGCGCGGATGTGGTAGCGGCCCCATCCGCCGATCCTTGTCCCCATGACTGACACATCGGGCAAGCCGCAGAACACCGCCGCCTTCCACGGCCAGGCCGTCGCCTCCTTCGCCGTCGCCATGGCCGCCACCGCCATCGGCATCTTCAAGCTGAACGCCGACGCCTGGGTGCGGGCCTTCCTGGGGATCGCCGTCCTGTATCTCGTCACCTCCGCCTTCACCCTCGCCAAGGTGATCCGGGACCGGCAGGAGGCCGCGGAACGGGGCGCCTACCACCCGTTCGAAAAGCTCTGAGCGGGCAGACTAAGCGCTCGCTCACCTTCAGCGGTATGGTGGGGGTTCTGTCGGTGAGAGGGGCGAGCGAGCGATGAGTACGGCGGAGGAGACGGCCGGCGGTGAAGTGGTGCCGTGGGGCGAGGTCACGCCCGACGCGGCCCGGCGGTTGCTGATGGCCGCGGTGGAGGCCTTCGCCGAGCGCGGGTACCACGCCACGACGACCCGGGACATCGCCGGCCGCGCCGGCATGAGCCCGGCCGCGCTGTACATCCACTACAAGACCAAGGAAGAGCTGCTCCACCGCATCAGCCGGATCGGCCACGAGAAGGCGGTCGACATCCTGCGCACGGCGGCCCGCCGCGAGGGCACGCCGGCCGAGCGGCTCGCGGACGCCGTCAGCTCCTTCGTCCGCTGGCACGCCGGCGGCCGTACCACCGCCCGGGTCGTGCAGTACGAACTCGACTCCCTCGGCCCGGACGCCCGTGCCGAGATCCTCGCGCTGCGCCGTCAGTGCGACGCCGAGGTGCGCGGGATCATCGAGGACGGTGTCGCGGTCGGCGACTTCCACGTGCTGGACGTCAAGGGCACGACTCTCGCCGTGCTCTCGCTCTGCATCGACGTGGCCCGCTGGTTCAACATCGAGGGGCCCTGGACGCCCGACGAGGTCGGCGCGCTCTACGCCGACCTCGTGCTGCGGATGGTGGGGGCGGCCAAGTGAGGGCGCTCGGAGGCATCCCTCGGAGGTAGCGCTCAGAGGTAGTAGCGCGACACCGACTCGGCGACACACACCGGCTTGTCGCCGCCCTCGCGCTCGACGCTGAAGGCGACCGTCACCTGGACCCCGCCGGCCACGTCGTCGACCCCGGTGATCACCGCGGTGGCCCGCAGCCGCGAGCCGACCGGCACCGGCGACGGGAAACGCACCTTGTTGGTGCCGTAGTTGACGCCCATCTTCACGCCCTCGACCTTGATCAGCTGCGGTCCGAAGAGCGGCAGCAGCGACAGGGTCAAGTAGCCGTGCGCGATGGTGGTCCCGAACGGCCCGGCGGCGGCCTTCTCCGGGTCGACGTGGATCCACTGGTGATCGCCGGTGGCGTCGGCGAAGAGGTCGATCCGCTTCTGGTCGACCTCCAGCCAGTCGGTGTACCCGAGTTGCTCGCCCACGGCCGACTTCAGCTCGTCGGCGCCCGTGAAGACCCTCGGCTCTGCCATGTCCCGCCTCCTCGTCCCAAACTCTAAGCGACTGCTTAGCATGGTCGGCCCGGGGCCCCGTGTCAACGAGGGCCTGGGTAGGGTTCGAGAGGTGCCCCAGATTCCGGAGAAGATCCACGAGCTCACCGTAGGCCAGCTGGCCGCGCGCAGCGGGGCCGCCGTCTCCGCGCTGCACTTCTACGAGTCCAAGGGACTGATCAGCAGCCGCCGCACCGCCGGCAACCAGCGCCGCTACTCCCGGGACGCCCTGCGCCGGGTCGCCTTCGTGCGCGCCGCCCAGCGGGTCGGCATCCCCCTGGCCACCATCCGCGAGGCCCTTGGCGAACTCCCCGAGGAGCGCACCCCGACCCGCGAGGACTGGGCCCGCCTCTCGGAGGTCTGGCGCTCCGAACTGGACGAGCGCATCGCGCAGTTGAACCGGCTCCGGGACCATCTGACCGACTGCATCGGCTGCGGATGCCTGTCCCTGGAGTCCTGTGTGCTGTCCAACCCGGACGACGTGTTCGGCGAGCGGCGGAGCGGGTCCCGGCTGATGGTGGAACGGCGCGGGAAGCGCACGTAGACGCGTATCCGCCGGGCGTCGCCCGTGTGCTCACTCGTGCGCGGTCCCGTCCGGGTGCCGCCGTCGCGCGCCGTCGTACTGCAGCAGGGCCTGTGTGACCAACTGGGCGTTGGACAGGGCCCGTTGTCCGTCGGGCAAGAGGAGCGTGTCCTCCAGGCCCACGCGCGTCATGAGCCCGAGCCGTCCCGCCAGCCGCAGCACCGGCCAGGCTCCGCCGTCCTCGCCGTGCAGCAGGACGGGACGCCCGTGGGCCGTGCCCAGCTCGGCCAGAAGGGCCCGCGCGCTCTCCTCGGCCGTGTCGGGCGAGGTGTCCGTCACCTCGGCGAGCACACGCGACACACGGGTGGCGAGCGGCGAGTCCAGGAACCGGCCGACGCCGTCCGTGCCCGTCCAGATGCCCGCCTCGACACCCACGCCACGCTCGATCAGCGTGGCGGCGACGTCCTCCGCGCCCTCCTCGTGCCAGTTGACCGAGGCGTGGTCCGGGAGCACCGTCCACTCCCGCACCCGGGCGAGCCGCGCCGCCGGATCGGGCTCGGCCCAGGCGCCCGTGGTCACACCGACCGGCACCGACACACGCGCCCGTATGGCCTCCAGCGTCGGTGCCAGCACACGAGGCGACAGCGATTCGCGCCCGCACGGCGTCCTGGGATGGACATGGACGTCCGTGGCCCCGGCCGCGACCGCCCGCGCGGCGGACTCGGCCATCGCCTCCGGAGTCAGCGGCACCATGGCTCCGTCGGCGGAGCCGCGGGTCCCGTTGAGACACACCTGCACCATGGCTCGAGACTGTCGACGACCGATGAGTGAAGGGCAAATCAGGGGTGCGGCATCCCCGGCGCACCCCCGCCGTGCTAGGCCGACACCAGCAGCCTTCCGCGCCTTGCGTCCGCCAGGGCCTCGGGCCTGAGCACGGGCCGTGGTACGAGGATTCCGCAGTGAGTGCAGACCGGACCCGCCGAGGGTTCGTGGTCCAGGTCGTACTTCCAGATGAGGCGCTCTCCGTCGCAGACCGGGCACTGGGCGCCGGGCTTCCGCTCCAGGGCGGAGATCAGCCGGCGCAGCACCTCGGCCAGGGGTTCGCGGGGGTGGACCCGCGGGTCGTCACACCATGCGACACCGAAACCGCCCCAGGTCAGCCGGTGCCAGTCGTCCACGCTGCCCGGTCGGCGCAGCCCGTCGTGCTTTTCCTTCCGGCGCCGCTCGGCGAACTCGACCTCGTAGGCCAGCCAGACCGAACGCGCCTCCTCCAACTCCTCCAGTGCGGCCACGAGCCGCACCGGGTCGGGGGAGCGGTCCTCGGGACCGAACCCTGCCCGGGAGCACAAATGGTCCCAGGTCGCCCTGTGCCCGTAAGGGGCGAACCGCTCAAGGCACTTGCGCAGTGAGTAGCGCCGCAGTGCCAGATCGCACCGCGGGTCGCGGACCTGTCTCGCCAGACTCCGGAAACCGGCCATCGCCCTGCACCTCCGTCACATCTGCACCTGTACTTCGGTCACTTCGGCGTTGTCGTACTCGGACTTCGCACGACGTTGCCGAATAGACGTATCGACAAGCGATTTGGCTCCATCCGATTTCCGATGACCTCCATAAGCCGTCGTGCCGACTACCAAAACTTGACGCATGTTCATCTTCAATCCCGGGGATACCGCCGGTAACGTCCCGGCTCACCCTCGTCGGCAGGAGCTGCCATGCCACGGCGTCACCCGCGCACCGCCCTTGACAGACTGAGAACTCCCGGCAGACTCTCCGGGTTCCTGAAGTCCGCCTCCATATGCGTCCTGATCGCTGGTCTTCTGTCCCCGCTCGCCCAGACCACGGCGACGGCCGCGACCGCCTCGAACGACTACTGCGGCGGTCAGTGCTCCGACATCCTGCCGCCCGGCGAGAACGGCAACGCGACACTCGCCCAGATCCTCCTCAACCAGGCCTTCGGCAGTCAGCCCGACCACGCCGAGGACCAGCTCGGCCCGTACGCCAACCTGGCCACGGGCTACTCCTCGCTGACCGACGCGAAGATCAACACGTTCTTCAACGACAGTTCGTTCGGGGTCGCTTCCGATCAAGTCGCCTCCACGGAGAGTCCGGCGGGTCGCAGCGATGTGACGATCGTCCGGGACAAGAAGACGGGCGTACCGCACATCACCGGTACCACCAGATACGGCACCGAGTTCGGAGCCGGCTATGCGGCGGCCGAGGACCGGCTGTGGCTCATGGACGTGTTCCGGCACGTCGGGCGCGGCCAGCTGACCACCTTCGCGGGCGGCGCCGCCTCCAACCAGGGCCTGGAGCAGGAGTTCTACCGCAACGCGCCCTACACCGAAGCCGAGTTGCAGGCCCAGATCGACAACGCGGTCGCCAACAACGGCGCCCGCGGCCAGCAGGCCCTCGCCGACGCCAACGCCTACATCGCCGGCATCAACTCCTACATCGACGCCTCCGACAGCGGCCGCTACTTCCCCGGCGAGTACGTCCTGACCGGCCACAAGGACTCGGTCACCAACGCCGGCACCATCGACCACTTCAAGATCACCGACCTGGTGGCGCTGGCCTCCGTGATCGGTTCGCTGTTCGGCTCCGGCGGCGGTGGCGAGGTCAACAACGCGATCTCCCTGCTCGCCGCGCAGAACAAGTACGGGGTGGCGGAGGGCACCAAGGTCTGGGAGTCCTTCCGTGAACGCAACGACCCCGAGGCCGTCCTGACCGTCCACGACGGCTCCAGCTTCCCGTACGCCACCAAGCCGGACAGCCCCCAGGGCGAGGCCCTGCCCGACGCCGGCTCGGTGACCACGGAACCGCTGATCTACGACGCCACCGGCACCGGCGCCAACCAGAGCGCCAGCGCCGCCTCGGCCGCGGCCACCGCGACCGCCCTCAGCTCGGCCAAGCGCGGTATGTCCAACGCCCTGGTGGTGAGCGGCAAGTACACCGCGAGCGGGCATCCGATCGCCGTCTTCGGTCCGCAGACCGGCTACTTCGCCCCGCAGCTGCTCATGCTCCAGGAGATCCAGGGCCCGGGCATCAGCGCCCGCGGCGCCTCCTTCGCGGGCCTGAGCATGTACGTCGAACTCGGCCGCGGCCAGGACTACTCGTGGTCCGCGACCACCTCCGGCCAGGACATCATCGACACCTACGCCGTCGAGCTGTGCCAGGACGACTACCACTACCTCTACCACGGCACCTGCACGGCCATGGACAAGGTCGAGCAGGCCAACTCCTGGAAGCCCACCACGGCCGACGGCACGGCCGCGGGCTCGTACACGATGCGGGTCTGGAAGACGAAGTACGGCCCGGTGGAGTACCGGGCGACCGTCGGCGGCAAGAAGGTCGCCTACACCACCCTGCGCTCCTCCTACATGCACGAGGCCGACTCGATCATCGGCTTCCAGATGCTCAACGACCCGAGCTATGTGAACAGCCCGCAGACCTTCCAGAGCGCGGTGCAGCACATCAACTACACCTTCAACTGGTTCTACGCCGACTCCTCGCACACCGCGTACTACAACAGCGGCAACAACCCGGTGCGGGCGACGGGCGTGGACGCCGAGTTCCCGGTGTGGGCGCAGGCCGCGTACGAGTGGAAGAACTGGGACCCGTCCACCAACACCGCCGACTACACGCCCGCTTCGGCGCACCCCAACTCCATCGACCAGGACTACTACATCTCCTGGAACAACAAACAGGCCCTCAACTACACGACCGCGAGCTGGGGCGACGGCTCGGTCCACCGCGGCAACCTGCTGGAGGACCGCGTCAAGAAGCTGGTCGCGGCCGGCGGGGTGACCCGTACCAAACTGGTGCAGGCCATGTCCGACGCCTCGCTCACCGACCTGCGCGCCGAGGACGTGCTGCCGGATCTGCTGAAGGTGATCAACAGCAGTACGGTGACCGACTCCACGGCCGCCGCGGCCGTGACCAAGCTGCAGACCTGGCTGACGGCGGGTGGCAAGCGCACGGAGACCTCGGCGGGTTCGAAGAAGTACGCCAACGCCGACGCCATCCAGATCCTCGACGCCTGGTGGCCGCTGCTGGTGAAGGCCGAGTTCCAGCCGGGCCTCGGGGACACCCTCTACACCGCGTTCACCAACAACCTGTACATCGACGAGTCCCCGTCGGCCGCGCACGGGCCCACCGGCTCACACGCGGGAAGCTCCTTCCAGTACGGCTGGTGGAGCTACGTCGACAAGGACATCAGGTCGGTCCTCGGCCAGAGCGTGTCCGGGCCGCTGGCCGAGCAGTACTGCGGCGGCGGCAGCCTCAGCGCCTGCCGGGACATCCTGATCAGCACCCTGAAGACGGCCGCCGGCACCTCCGCGTCGACCGTCTACCCCGGGGACTCGCTGTGCTCGGCGGGCGACCAGTGGTGCGCCGACTCGATCGTCCAGCGCACCCTGGGCGGCATCAAGCACTACAACATCAGCTGGCAGAACCGTCCGACGTTCCAGCAGGTGGTGGAGTACACATCACACCGGTGACCCGCGGTCCACGGGATCGGTGAACACGCACAGGGGCCGTCGCGGCATCGTTCCGCGGCGGCCCCACCGCGTCGGCCGACGGTGTTGGATGGACCCATGAGTGGGACAGCCGCCCTGCGCCTGCGTCAGGCGATCGCCCGGACCGACGAGGCCACCCGGGAACGGGTCCCCGTCGGGCTCGGCCCGGAGGAGGCCGACGACGTGCTGGGCACCTTCGCCACTGACGGGGCGCTCGGCTTCGACCCCTTCCCCTTCCTCCGGGCGATCCATGACGCGGGCTCCCGAGCGGTGGTCATCGGCCAGGTCGCCGGCATCATGCACGGCTCCACCGAACTGACCGGCGATCTCGACCTGTTGTGGGACGGCGGCCCGGACGAGGCGCACGCCCTGCGCGACGCCCTCGCCCGGTGCGGCCGCGCCGAACCGCCCGACCTCCGCCTGCCCCGGGTCGAGTACCAGGTCACCGGTGCCCGCGGAGACCTGTGCACCCCGGCCCTGCCCTGGGGCGCCATGGACGTCGCACCATGCCTCCGGCGGGCCGAGACCACCCGCGATCCCGCGGGCTTCGTCATCCGCTACGCCGCTCTCGACGACCTGATCCGTATGCGGCGGGCCCTCGGCCGCCCGAAGGACCACCGCCGTGCGGACGAACTCGCGCGGCTGCGCACCTGACGAGGACCGGCACGGCCGCCCGGGGCGGCTCAGCCGATGCGGCCCGCCGCCAGTACCACTCGGGCCAGTTCCGGATGGACGATGTCGCTGTGCGCCCCGGTCGGCGGGCCGCCCCGGTTGACGACCTCGGCGGCGTCCACGTTGACGCATCCCGACGTGGCCAGCGGGCCGCGCAACGCCCCGGCAAGGTCCAGCAGTTGGGTGCCCGGCACCGCCTGCACCCCGTCATGCCCCATCGCCCCCCACTCGGGGCCCAGCAGCTGTCCCACGGCGAACCCCTCGCCTCCCGCGAAGGCGTTGTTCTCGTCCGCCATCCGTGAGGCCAGCGGGTACAGCGTGCCGAGGGCCTGGTCGAAGTGGGAGTAGCAGCACACCAGCGGCCCGTCGATCCGGTTCTGCTGCCCCTGCAGCACCCCGCCCGTACGCGAGTCCTCCGGCAGCCGGGCGGCGAACGCGTAGTGCGAGAAGGCCCCTTGGAGCAAGGTCACCGACTTCACCGTGCGCACACCGTCCGGCAGCCCCCGCAGCGCGAACGACACCAGCCGCCCGCCGAAGCTGTGTCCGACGAGGTGCACCCGGACGTTCGGGGCCGCGGTCGCCAACTGCCCCACCACACGCCCGAGTCCGCGCTCGCCGACCGTCCCCGCGCGCCGCTTCATCGCGTAGTACGTCGCCTGCCGCAGCAGCTCCTTCGCGCCGTCCCAGGGATCGGGGAGGGAGAACCCCTCCGGGGCACCGCCGGCGCGGAGCGAGGCCAGTGCCCGGGCGAACTCGTCGCAGAGTGCGGCCGGGTCCCCGGTGAACAGCACCGGTTCGCTCTGCGGGACGCCTTCCGCGAGGGTGTCGGCGGCGAACAGCGGCTGCGGGCCGCCCGGTACGACCTCCACCAGCAGCCGCACCAGCCGCCCGAACTCGTCGAGTTCGTTCTGCGGCCGCTGGTCGAGCATGCGTGCGATCTGGTCGACCACGGTGGCCCGGCCGGGAAACGCCTCCAGCAGCGCGTGCCGGGTGTCCTTGTCGAGCGCGGGCGCCGGTACCGCCTCTGCCTCCGTGGCCACCACGGACTTGGGGAAGTCGGGGATGGGCTCGTCGCAGAAGCGCATCGACGGCCAGATCACGCCGACGTACCCGATCCGCGCCTTGGGCGCGAGCTTCGGGACGGGGGCGAAGAACCGCCGGTAGAGGGCGGTCGCGCCGGAGCGGTCGTTGTTCCAGCCGTGCGCGAAGACGATCAGGTCACGGATCGGGCGCCGTGGGACCTCGGCGAGCAGCGCGTCCCGTTCCCGGCCGTCGACGTCCCCGTCCGCGTCGAAGGTCAGCTCCCAGTAAGGCGTCACGCTCATTGCAGGCTGTGCCATGACGGGCCCCCTCGTCCCCCGTAGCGGTGCGATGTGGGCGCATCGTCCCGCTACCGGATGAGAAAGGCCATACGTCACGAGTCACTTGTGGAGGAGGTATTCCTTTCGAATCCCGCGGAACGCGCCGGGCTTTCGTGTTACATACCGACCGGTTAGTCTGGGCGCGCAGCCGAGCCGCAGTTGAAGGAGACCGATGGTGGAAGCCGTTCAAGGTGCTGGTGTGGTCGTGACGGGGGCCGGAGGCGGGATCGGGGCCGCCCTCGCCCGGCGGTTCGCTGCCGAGGGGGCCCGGGTCGTCGTCAACGACCTGGACGGGGACCGGGCTCGCGCCGTCGCCGACGAGATCGGGGGCATCGCCGTGCCCGGGGACGCCTCCGCCGTCGTCGGCGCGGCTCAGGACGCCCTGGGCGGGACCGTGGACGTCTACTGCGCCAACGCCGGGGTCGGGTTCCAGGACGGGGTGGACGGCCTGGGGGACGACGAGAAGTCCTGGGCCGTGTCCTGGGACGTCAATGTGATGGCCCATGTGCGTGCCGCCCAGGAGCTGCTTCCGGGGTGGCTCGAACGGGGGAGCGGGCGGTTCGTGTCGACCGTCTCCGCCGCGGGACTGCTGACCATGATCGGGGCGCCCTCCTACAGCGTGACCAAGCACGGGGCGTACGCCTTCGCCGAGTGGCTGTCGCTGACGTACCGGCACCGGGGGATCAAGGTGCACGCCATCTGTCCCCAGGGGGTGCGGACGGACATGCTCACCGCCAGCGGGAGCGCGGGGGACCTGGTGCTGCAGCCGACCGCCATCGAGCCGGCGGATGTGGCGGACGCCCTGTTCAAGGGGATCGCGGAGGACCGGTTCCTCATCCTGCCGCACCCCTTCGTGGCGGAGTTCTACCAGGCGCGGGCCGGTGAGCCGGACCGCTGGCTGGAGAGCATGAACCGGGTGCAGCAGAAGTGGGAGGACGTGCGGTGACCGACTCCATCTATGCCTCGAAGCCCTGGGAAGCGCTGCTGAGCGAGGCCCAGCGGGCGCCCGTCCAGCCCGACGCCACCCTGGTGCACGCCCTGCGCCGGGTCGTGGCCCAGGCCCCGGACCGTGACTGTCTCGCCTACTTCGACGGGCGGCTCAGCTACGGGGACGTGGACGCGCTCAGCGACTCCGTAGCCGGGCATCTCGCCGCGCGCGGGCTGGAGCGCGGCGACCGGGTGGCGATCCTGCTGCAGAACTCGCCGCTGTTCGTGCTCGCGCTGCTCGGGGCGTGGAAGGCGGGGGCCGTCGTCGTGCCCGTCAACCCCATGTACAAGTCGGGGGAGGTCGCCCACGTCCTGAGGGACGGCGAGGTGACGGCGCTGATCTGCTCGGACCGGGCCTGGGAGTCGTATCTCCGGCAGACGGCCGCGGACTCGCCCGTGCGGATCGTGCTGACCGGCTGCGAACTGGACTTCCAGACGCGCGGGGACGCGCGGGTGCTCGGCTTCGAGCGGCTGCCCCAGGCCGGGGACTCGGCCGATCTGGCCACCGTGGCCCGGGCCGGCTACGAGGCGCCCGAGGGGCGGGAGCTCACCCCGGTCGACATCGCGCTGATCAGCTACACCTCGGGGACGAGCGGTACACCCAAGGGCGCCACCAACACACACGGCAACATCATGTTCAACGCCGAACAGCAGCGCGTCGGGCTGGCGTTGCCCGAGGCGCCCGTCTTCTTCGCCATGGCGCCGCTGTTCCACATCACCGGCATGGTGTGCCAGCTCGCCGGGTGCCTGAACGACGCGGGGACGCTCGTGCTGGCGTACCGCTTCGAGGCGGGTGTCGTCCTCGACGCGTTCGCCGAGCACAGGCCGCACTACACGGTCGGTCCCTCGACGGCCTTCATGGCGCTGGCCGCGCATCCGGCCGTCACCCGCGACCACTTCTCCTCCTTCCGGGTGATCTACTCCGGCGGCGCGCCGCTGCCGCCCGCGCTGGTCGAGAAGTTCCGGGCCGGCTTCGGACCGTACATCCGCAACGGCTACGGCCTCACCGAGTGCACCGCGCCCTGCGCCTCCGTCCCCCCTGGCCTGGAGGCGCCCGTCGACCCGGTCTCCGGGACGCTGGCCGTCGGGCTGCCGGTGCGGGACGCGATCGTCCGGATCGTCGACGAGCAGGGCGCCGAGGTGCCCTTCGGACAGCAGGGCGAGATCGTCGTACGCGGGCCGCAGGTCGTGCCCGGGTACTGGCGGCGGCCGGACGCCACGGCCGACACCTTTCCGGGCGGCGAGCTGCGGACCGGGGACATCGGGTTCATGGACGAGCAGGGATGGCTCTACGTCGTCGACCGCAAGAAGGACATGATCAACGCGTCCGGCTTCAAGGTGTGGCCGAGGGAGGTCGAGGACGTCCTGTACACCCACCCCGATGTGCGTGAGGCGGCCGTCGTCGGGGTGCCCGACGGGTATCGCGGCGAGACCGTGAAGGCGTACATCAGTCTGCGGCCGGGCGCCGAAACCGACCCCGATGCACTCGTCGTCCACTGCAAGGAGAGACTGGCCGCCTACAAGTACCCGCGGCAGGTGGAGATCCTGCCCGACTTGCCGAAGACGGCCAGTGGGAAGATCCTCCGTCGGGAGCTTCGTTCCCGCGGGCAAGCAAGCGAATAGCGCGTACGGACACAGCAGAACGCTGGGAAGGCAGGTGGCGGCACAGTGCCCAGGACGACGGACGGAGACGGTACACCCGTCCCGCAGCGGCTGGTCGCCGCCGCCACCCGGCTCTTCGCCGAGCAGGGCTACGACCGCACCTCGGTGCAGGAGATCGTGGAGGCGGCCGGTGTCACCAAGGGCGCGCTGTACCACTACTTCGGCTCCAAGGACGACCTGCTGCACGAGGTGTACGCGCGGGTGCTGCGTGTCCAGCAGGAGCGGCTCGACGCGTTCGCGAACGCCGACGAGCCCATCGAGAAGCGGCTGCGCGCCGCCGCGGCCGACGTCGTCGTCACGACGATCGAGAACCTGGACGACGCGATGATCTTCTTCCGGTCCATGCACCACCTCAGCCCGGAGAAGAACAAGCAGGTGCGCGCCGAGCGCCGGCGCTACCACGAACGCTTCCGTGCGCTGGTGGAAGAAGGACAGGAGGCCGGGGTCTTCTCCAGGGCGACCCCGGCGGACCTGGTCGTCGACTACCACTTCGGCTCCGTGCACCACCTGTCGACCTGGTACCGCCCCGACGGTCCCATGAGCCCCCAGGAGGTCGCCGACCATCTGGCCGACCTGCTGCTCAGGGCCCTGCGGCCGTAACGGGCGGGCTACGGGCCGTCCGGCGAGGGTCCCAGGCCCGCCTCGCGGGCCCAGGCCGCCGCTTCGGCGCGGTCGGCGACGCCGAGTTTCGTCAGCACCGCCGACATGTGGTTGCTGACCGTCTTCGGGGAGAGGCCGAGGCGGGTCGCGACCACACTGTTGGGCTGACCTTCCGCGATCAGCGCCAGTACGTCGCGTTCCCGGGGGGTGAGCGTCGGGCACGGGTCGGGCTGCCGCAGGGGGCGGCCCAGCCGGCCCAGCACCCGGCGGGCCACTCCGGGGCCGAAGATCGCCTCCCCGGCGGCCACCGCGCGGATCGCCCGCACGATCTCGTCCTGGCCGGCCCCCTTGAGCACATAGCCCCGGGCGCCGGCCCGCATCGCCGCGAACACCGAGTCGTCCTCCTCGACCATGGTGAGCATCAGCACCGCCACCGAGGGGGCGACCCGGCCGATCTCACGGGTCGCCTCGATGCCGTTGCGGTCGGGCATCCGGATGTCCATCACCATCACATCCGGCCGCAGGGTCACCGCGGCCCGCACGGCCTCCCGCCCACTGGCCGCCACCCCGACGACCCTCACCGGCGGACTGCCGTCCCGCACCGACTCCAGCAGCGCGGCGAGCCCGGTGCGGACAACGGGGTGATCATCGGCCAGCACGACCCGCAGCGCCCCCACATCCCCGCCCCGACCAGCACCCTGCCCCATCACACCCACCCTCCCCACACCAGCACCAGCACCAACGCCCCTCGCCCCTGGGCCCACTCCGGCCGCACAGCCGCGGGGTGTCTCGTCATGGGGTTTCCGTCAGGGGGAGGGTGGCGGTCACCCGGCCACGGCCCGCCTCGCAGCGTCCGCCGAGTTCCGCCGCGCGCTCCTGCATCGACGTGATGCCCACGCCCGGCTGCCATGCCGTCTCCTCCGGTGCCGGTGTGCCGTCGTCGCGGATGTCCAGGCGCAGACCGTCACCTATCTCGATCCGGAGCTCCACCCGGGAGGCACGGGCGTGTCTCGCCGCGTTGGTGAGGGCCTCGACCGCGATCCGGTACGCGGCCACCTCGACGGCGGCGGGGAGCACGGGCAGCCGCTCGGGAGCCTCGACACGGACCTTCAGGGGTGTGCCGTCGGCCTGCCAGGACAGCCGGGCCGCGCGTTCCCGGAGCGCGCCGAGCAGCCCCAACTGGTCCAGGTCCGGCGGCCGCAGCCCGTCCACCAGACGACGCACCTCCACCACCGCTCCGCCGATCTCGGCCCGCAGCTCGGCCAGCAGTCCGGACGCCCGCTCCTCGTCGAACGCCAGCAGATTGCGCACCGCGTCCGCCTGGAAGGCCGCGCCCGCGAGCGTCGGGCCGAGCCCGTCGTGCAGGTCACGGCGGATCCGCCGCCGCTCCTCCTCCCGCGCGGCGACGATCCGCTCCCGGGAGTGCTGGAGCTGCCGGGTGAGGTCGGTGGCGTGCAGCGCCACCGCCAGCGGTACGGCCAGCAGCTCCAGGACGGCCAGATCGGCCGGCGCCGGCTGCTGCTCGCCGGGGCGCAGCCCGACGACCAGGGCCCCGACGGCGCGGCCGTCGTAGTCCAGCGGCAGGGTGTGCAGCCGTCCGCCCGGTGTGCCCCAACTCCCGTGCGCCGCCCCCGACACCGCCTTCACCTGGACGTACGGCAGCCGCAGCGCCTCGCCCACCGCCTCCGGCACCGCGCCGATGCCGGTCCAGGCCAGCCGCTCGCCGATCCGCGACACCGCGCGCACGGGGTCGTGCCGGTCGCCGTACAGGGCCCGGTCCACCGTGCGCTGGAGCAGCCGCCGGGCGGGCTCGAAGGCCAGGGCGAGGGCGACAGTGATGAGCGCGGGGCCGAGGAGCCCGGGGCGCGGGTCGAGCAGCGACTGGAGGAAGGTGACGAGGCCGACGTAGGCGGCGACCACCCCGACGGTGAGCGCGCCATACAGCAGGCTCCGCGAGACGACGACCCGGATGTCGAGCAGCTCGTGGCGGAGCACGGCGATCATGATGGCGACGGGCATGGCGAGGGTGCAGTACGACGTGTAGACCGGCGGGAAGCCGAAGATCTGCAGAACGAGACTCAGCGCCAGCGGCATCATGCCGGCGATCAGCCAGAGCATCCGGCGTCGGTCCTGTTCCCCGCCCCGCCGGTAGCGCAGCACCATCACGGTGCACACGGCCACGAGCAGCAGGCAGGACTCGGCGGTCTGGACGTCCCGCAGCACGGGCAGCAGGCCGGCCGGCACCGGCAGATAGGAGGCCTGGGCGGCGGTGCCGCGGAACAGGCCCCAGTCGGCGCGCCCCCAGACCGCCAGGCCGACGGGCAGGGTGAGGACGTGGACGCCCAGGACCCAGAGCCAGCGGCGGTCGGGCAGCCGTCCGTCCGGGAACAGCAGGAAGACCAGCACGAACGCCGTCGTGCCGACGATCCAGGTGTGCCGCCCGACGGTGGTGAGCGTGCCGAGGACCGCCGCGGACCAGCCCGCTCCGAGTCCCTCGACGGCCAGCCCGATCGACAGCCCGGTGAACGCGTGCCCCAGTCCGTAGGCGACGAGCAGCCACCCGATGGGATTGCGCGGCCGGTGCAGTGCGATGACCGTGCCGCACACGGGGTAGGCGAAGCCGACGGCCAGATCGACGACCATGTCGTAGCGGACCAGCTTCGCCGGTGGGACCCCAGCCACCACCAACGCCGCGCAGCCCACGGCGACTTGGGCCGTCGCCAGTCCCAACAGGGCGTACGCCGTCACCCCGCGACGCCGGGTCCGCCCGTGCGCGTCCTCCATGGAGCCATCGTCCCGGCCCGCCCACCCGGGTGTCCCGGGAACCGTTCCCGGTCCACCCGGGAGAAGTTCCGGCCCGCACCCGGCCGCTTCCCCTCACCTCCCGGCGGGGGCGAGCGCGATGCTCGAGTCACCGGAACGGCGGACCGACCGCCGGGACGAGCGGACAAACGGGGGAGAACCATCATGTTTGCACTGAACCGCCGACTGGCGGGCGTCGCACTGGGCTCGCTGCTGGCGCTCGGCGGCACGGCGGCCGTGCCGGCCGCGGCCCACACCGCGGCCGCGCCGGCGCAGGGCCGGGCCGCCTGCGGCATCCCGGTCGACGAGCCCCACATCAACGGGCGCTGGAACGCGCTCGGCGGGGCCGGCGGCTGGCTGGGCTGCCCCACCAGCGGCACCAGGGACGTGTACCTGGGCGGCGTCTACGCCGGAAAGCGCCAGTACTTCGACTACGGCAACGTCACCTGGTCGCCGCGGCAGGGCCCGAACATGGTCGTCGCGGCCTGGGAGGACGCCGGCTACGCCTACTTCAACTGGGGCACGACCTCGCCGTACCACTACGACAGCTTCCTGATCCGCTACACCAGCGCCGCCGACCCGCAGGGCACGCAGCGCGAGGTGGGCGGCGGGACCTCCGGCCGGGTGCGGGTGCGTGAGCGCACCAACGGCGCCTACACCTTCCGGGTCGAGGGCTGCGACGTGGGCGTGTTCGGCCACACCTGCCGCCAGGGCTGGACGCTCAGCGCGTCCACGCCGAACTGAGACCAGCACCTCGGGGGAGACGGGGCCGGCCCGGGCGAGGGGGACGCCCGGGCCGGCCCCGGCATGTCCCGGGTTACAGGTACTTCTTCAACTCCCGTCGGGCCAGCGACCGTTGGTGCACTTCGTCCGGCCCGTCGGCCAGCATCAGGGTGCGGGCGCCGGCGTACAGCTCGGCCAGGGGGAAGTCCTGGCTGAGGCCGCCCGCGCCGTACAGCTGGATCGCGCGGTCGATGATGTCGACGACCGTGCGGGGCGTGGCGATCTTGATGGCCTGGATCTCGGTGTGGGCGCCCTTGTTGCCGACGGTGTCCATCATCCAGGCCGTCTTGAGCACCAGCAGACGCAGCTGCTCCACGGCCACGCGGGCGTCCGCGATCCAGTTCTGGACCACGCCCTGCTGGGCCAGCGCCTTGCCGAAGGCCGTGCGGGAGACGGCCCGGCGGCACATCAGCTCGATCGACCGCTCCGCCATGCCGATCAGCCGCATGCAGTGGTGGATCCGGCCGGGGCCCAGGCGGGCCTGGGCGATGGCGAAGCCGCCGCCCTCCTCGCCGACCAGGTTGGTGACCGGCACGCGCGCCTGGTCGAAGACCACCTCGGCGTGGCCGCCGTGGTAGTGGTCCTCGTAGCCGAAGACCTGCATCGCGCGCCTGACGGTGACACCGGGGGTGTCGCGCGGGACCAGGACCATGGACTGCTGGCGGCGGATGTCCGCGCCGTCCGGGTCCGTCTTGCCCATCACGATGAAGATCTTGCAGTCGGGGTTCATCGCCCCGGAGATGTACCACTTGCGGCCGGTGACGACGTACTCGTCGCCCTCCCGGCGGATGTGCGTGGTGATGTTGGTGGCGTCGGAGGAGGCCACCTCCGGCTCGGTCATCGCGAACGCCGAGCGGATCTCGCCCGCCAGCAGCGGCTCCAGCCACTGCTTCTTCTGCCGCTCGTCGCCGAACTGCGTCAGCACCTCCATGTTCCCGGTGTCGGGAGCCGCGCAGTTGAGGGCCGTGGGCGCCAACTGCGGGGAGCGGCCGGTGATTTCGGCCAGCGGCGCGTACTGGAGGTTGGTCAGCCCGGCGCCGTGCTCGCTGTCGGGCAGGAAGAGGTTCCACAGGCCCTGCCTGCGGGCCTCGGCCTTCAACTCCTCGACCACCGCCGGGGTCTCCCACGGGGACGCCAGTGCCGCGCGCTGCTCCTCCGCCACCGCCTCGGCCGGGTACACGTACTCGTCCATGAAGGCGAGCAGCTTGGCGCGCAGTTCCTCGGTGCGCGCGTCGAACGCGAAGTCCATGGCGGATCAGCCTTCCTGAAGGGTTGTCAGGCCGTGGTCGATGAAGACCGGGACCAGGTCGCCGATGCGGTCGAAGCCCCGGCCGACCGTCTGGCCCAGCGTGTAGCGGTAGTGGATGCCCTCGAGGATCACGGCGAGCTTGAACCACGCGAACGCCGTGTACCAGGAGACGGCCGAGACATCGCGTCCGGAACGGGCCGCGTAGCGCTCGATCAGCTCGGCGGGGGCCGGGTGGCCGGGGGCCTCGGCGGTCGTGGAGACCGGGGAGTCCGGCGTCCCGAGCGGCAGGCTGTACATCACCAGCAGGCCCAGATCGGTGAGCGGGTCGCCGAGCGTGGACATCTCCCAGTCGAGGATGGCCCTGATTTCGTCGACTTCGCCGTTCGGCCCGCTCGCGGTGCCGATCAGGACGTTGTCCAGGCGGTAGTCGCCGTGGACGACGGTCGGTGCGGGGGAGGCCGGCAGGCGGCGGCCGAGCTCGGCGTGCAGCTCGTCGATGCCGGCCAGGTCGCGGTTGCGGGAGGCGTCCAACTGCTTCCCCCAGCGGCGCAGTTGGCGGTCCAGGAAGCCCTCGGGGCGGCCGAAGCCGGCCAGGCCCACCTCGGCGGGGTCGACGGCGTGCAGTTCGACGAGGGTGTCCACCAGGGACAGCACCGCGCCCCGGGTGCGCTCCGGACCGAGCGGGGCGAGCTGGTCGGCCGTGCGGTACGGGGTGCCGTCCACGAACTCCATGACGTAGAAGGGGGCGCCGAGCACCTCCTCGTCCTCGCAGAGCAGCACCGGTCGCGGCACCGGTACATCCGTCGGATGCAGTGCGCTGATCACCCGGTGCTCGCGCCTCATGTCGTGCGCGGTGGCCAGGACATGGCCCAGCGGGGGACGCCGTACGACCCACTTCGACGTGCCGTCCGAGACCGCGTAGGTGAGGTTCGACCGTCCGCCCTCGATCAGCCGGCCGGTCAGGGTGCCGTGCACCAGGCCGGGGTGCTCGCGGTCGAGCAGGCCGCGCAGCCGGTCGAGATCGAGACCTGGCGGATGGTCGGGGCTCATCGGTGCTCCTCCTGCGGGTGAACGGGACCCGACCCATCATGCCGACTGGTCGGTATGTCGTCCAGTGCGGAAGGCCAAAGTGATCGGGGCCACGATAGGCCGACAGCTCCCCGCCGAGGTACGGCGGGGAGCTGTCGGGGTGGGGTTCTGGCCAGTCAGTGGTCGTCCCAGTGGCCGTAGTGCGCCGCGTGCCGGTGACCTTCGTGGAGGTAGTCGACGTGGTCGCCGTGCAGCACGCTCTCGTGCCCGCAGCCGTCGCCGTGCCGGTGCTCGTGGCCCTCGTGCGCGACATGCGCGTCGGGCTCGCACTCGTCCCAGTGGCCGCCGTGCTCGCGGTGCAGATGGCCGTCGTGCGCGTACTCGACGTGGTCGTCGTGCCGCACCTCGGCGTGTCCGCAGTCGGGGCCGTGCTCGTGCGCGTGGGAGGAGTGTTCCAGGTGAAGGGTGGTCATGGTGCTCACCTTCGGGGTACGGGTGATGACGACGGACAGGCTGCCATGCGAACGGCGCATATCGGGGCATCCGGCGCGCATCCGGTTGCGTGGCGCTCCAGTACCCCGGAGGGTCGGTGGCATGAAGGGCATCAGCTACAGCCGTTACGGCGGACCCGACGTGCTCGAGTACGGCGAGGTGCGCGATCCGCGGATCGGACCGGACGCGGTGCTGGTCAAGGTGCGCGCGGCGGCCGTCAACCCGGTCGACTGGAAGGCCCGCGAGGGGTACCTCGACGGCATGCTGGAACCCGTCTTCCCGGTGGTCCCGGGGTGGGACGTCTCCGGAGTCGTGGTCCGGCCGGGCGTCTCCGTCCCGGAGTTCGCGGTCGGGGACGAGGTCATCGGGTATGTCCGCGAGGACTTCCTCTCCCGGGGCACCTTCGCCGAGTACGTCGCGGCTCCGGTCCGCACCCTGGCCCGCAAGCCCCGCAACCTCACCTGGGAGGAGGCGGCCGGCCTGCCGCTCGTCGGGCTCACCGCCTATCAGGTGCTGTACCAGGCGCTGAGGGTCAGGCGTGGTCAGACGGTGCTGGTGCACGCGGCGGCGGGCGGGGTCGGCTCCATCGCCGTCCAGCTGGCCAGGCATCTGGGCGCACGGGTGATCGGCACGGCGAGCGAGGGCAACCACGATTTCGTACGGGGACTGGGCGGCGAGCCCGTGCGGTACGGCGAGGGGCTGGCCGAACGGGTGCGGGGGCTGGCGCCCGAGGGGGTGGACGCCGTGTTCGACACGGTCGGCGGTGAGGCCCTCAAGGTCTCCGCGAACCTGCTGGCCCCGGAGGGCCGCCTCGCGTCGATCGCCGACGGCGAGGTCCTCGGTTACGGCGGCCGCTACTGCTGGGTGCGCCCGGACGCGCGGGACCTGCTGAAGCTGACCGAGCTGGCGGAGCAGGGCGTGGTGTCCGTGCATGTGTCGCAGACGTTCCCGCTGGAGCGCGCGGCGGAGGCCTACCGGCTGAACGAGGAGGGGCGGACCCGGGGGAAGATCGTGGTGACCGTGGACTGGGAGGGGGAGGGGGAAGGGGAGACGGCGGCCGGCTAGGCGGTGGGTGGCCCGCCGTGGCGGGTGGTCACAGGACCAGCGCCGCCCCGCAGACCGCCACCGCCACCGTGCACAGGACCGCCGCTGTCGCGTGCCGTGGGGCGAGCGGTCGGGGGTCGGTGCTGGCCGCGAGGGTACGGATGCGGCGGTGGGCCGCGAAGAGGAAGCCCAGCCACAGGGCGCAGCACAGGGCGCAGACGACGACACCGGTCGCGGAGACACCTCCGTGCAGCGCCGTCTTCACGGCCAGTACGGCGGCCACGGTGCTCGCGAGAGTCGTGCGGCGCCAGGCGAGGCGGGTCCGCTCGGGCTGCAGCCCGGGATCGCGCTCCCGGTCCGCTTTCTCGCCGTCCGGCACCTCGCCGTCCGCTCCCCGGGCGGCGTTCACCCCTCCCACCCCACCAGCACCACGAACACCATCGCCACGGCCACCACGGCGACGACCACGCTCAGCAGCGCGGGAAAGCGGGAGACCGGCAGGTCCTCGCCGCGCCGCATCGCCCGCTCGCACCGCATCCAGTGGTTGACCGCCCGCAGCGAGCACAGCACCCCGGCCCCGAGCAGCGCGAGCGCGAGTCCCACCCGCCAGGCCCACCGCAGGTCCGGCAGGAACTGGTCCACCGCGAACCCGCCGCCGATCAGGGCGAGCGCGGTGCGCAGCCAGGCGAGGAAGGTGCGTTCGTTGGCGAGGGAGAAGCGGTAGTCGGGGGTACGGCCCTCTTCGCGGATCTCCTGGGGTTCGAACCAGAGGCGGACGTTCCGTGCGAATTCGATCACGCTCAGGAGCCTATCGGGGCGCCGGCCGAAGGGGGTCGCCGGCAGTCGTCGTAACTGTTATTGTTACGACGAATCGAAACGCTGGAAGTGCCGAGAGGGATGAGGTCCGGGGTGAGCGCCAACAGCAGGCTGACCATCGCGGCGCATGCGCTCACATGGATAGGGCTGTACCAGCGCCGTGGTCACGAGGTGGCCACCTCCGAGCAGATCGCGACCAGCGTCAACACCAACCCCGTGGTGATCCGCCGTCTCCTGGCCGAGCTGCGCAAGGCCGGCCTCGTCGACTCGCGGCGAGGTACGGGAGCGGGCTGGACGCTCTCCCGGGAGCTGGCCGCGATCACCCTGCTCGACGTCCATGAGGCGATCGCCGCCGGGCCGGTCTTCGCTCTGCACCGCTCCACGCCCGACCCCGAGTGTGTCGTGGGCCACGGCATCGGGCCGGCGCTGACCTCCGTCTACGACGAGATCGAGGCCGTCCTTCGCAGGGAGCTGGCGAGAACCACACTGGAGGACGTCCTGCGGGACGTGCTCGAGACCGCCTAGCCCATGCACGCCCACGGGAGACCAGAGACAAGGACAAGCAAGATGACAACGGACACCCAGACCTCACGGACCGTCGCCGAGCAGTTCGTGGAGCGCCTCGGCAGGCTGGACCAGGACGCCATCCAGGAACTGTTCGCGGCGGACATCGACTGGTACGTCCCCGGTGACGACGCACTCCCCTGGACCGGCCGCCGCACCCGCCGGGAGGAGGTCGCGCCGTACTTCACCACGATGTGGCCGCACTTCGTGCCCGGCCGGAGCAAGGTCGTACTGGAGCGGATCGTCGTCGACGGCGGTGACGTGATGCTGCTCGGGGTCTTCACGCACACGGTCGCGGCCACCGGCAAGGAGTTCACCACCCCGTCGGCCATGCACCTGGTGGTCGAGGACGGCGAGATCGTCCGTCTGCACCTCTACGAGGACACGCTGAGCGTCGCCCGAGCGTTCACCGCCGGCTGAGGGCGGGTCAGCCGGCCGCGCGGTGGGCCTTCAGGCGTTCATAGGCCGCCAGCCCGTCGGGGACCCACTGCCACCGCGTGAGCCGGCGCTCCACCTCCGCCTCCGGCAGGAAATCGTGCCATGCCACCTCCTCGACCTGGGGGTGGACCTCCGAAGCGCACCGGACCTCGTACACCGCCGACCACCAGGTCCGGCCGGCGCCGTCGTCGTAGAGGAACTTGAAGAGGAAGCGCGGGGCCGGCAGGTCCGAGACGCCGAGCTCCTCCTCGGCCTCGCGCAGGGCCGCGTCGTCGTAGGACTCGCCCGCGCCGACCACTCCGCCGACGAACATGTCGTAGAGCGACGGGAAGACCAGCTTGGTCGGGGTGCGGCGGTGGACGAAGAGACGGCCGGCGGTGTCGCGTGCCTGGATGAAGACGCAGCGGTGGCGCAGGCCCTTCGCGTAGGCCTCGCCGCGCGGGGACCGGCCGATGACCTGGTCGTTCTCGTCGACGATGTCGAGGATCTCGTCTGCGGGGGTCGTCATGCCGCCATCCAAGCAGGCGGGCGGCGGCACGTCAGTTGGGCTGGAGGTCGCGGACCCGCTCCGGCTTGCCGGCTCCGGTCGGCATACAGGGGTGCATGCCGAGCAGGACGATCCCCGCGACGATCCCGGCCAGGCCCGCCGCCTCCCAGGCCAGCGCCCCGGTGTCGGTGCGCAGCCGGTCGCCCAGGAACCCCACCCCGCAGAGGATGCCGGCCAGCGGCTGGGCGGCGGTCAGGGCGGGCAGGGACATCCGCAGCGGCGCGGTCTCGAAGGCGCTCTGGACGAGGATCAGGCCCGTGACGCCGAGCGCGACGACGCCGTACGGCTGCCAGCCCGTCATCAGCCCGGTGAGGCCGGCCTCGGAGAAGCGCTGGCCGCTGACCCGGGTGAGGGCGTCCTGGACGCCGTAGAGAAGACCCGCCGCGAGGGCGAGGAGGACCGGGCCGGAGCTGAGGCGGGAGCGCTTGGCGTAGGTGGTGAGCACCAGGGCCAGGCCGACCATCGCGCCGATGATCAGCCAGTGGCGGAACGGGTCGGTGACCGCGCTGCCGCCGCGCGGCTCGCCCGCGACGATGAACGTCGTCACACCGCCCGCGAGCAGCAGCAGGCCCGTCCAGCCCTGGCGGCCGAGGGGCTGTCGGGTCTGCCGGCGGGAGAGGGCGAGGGCGAACAGGAGGTTCGTGGCGAGCAGCGGTTCCACCAGGGAGATCTCGCCCTGGCTCAGGGCTGTCGCGCCCAGGACCATGCCGACCACCATCAGACCGATGCCGCCGAGCCAGCGCGGCACCCGCATCAGGTCGAGGAGCAGCCGGGGCGAGAGGAAGTCGCCCAGGGGCGCGTGCTGGGCCGCGTTCTGCTGGAGTACGAACCCGAAGCCGAGGCAGCAGGCAGCACTCACGGCGAGAATCAGAACCAGAACCGACACGCTGCGTACCTCGAGTCAGATAGGCCGGGTCACGGGGTGCGTAGTGGGTGACTGTAGCGTCCCAGGGCCCGGCTTGCCCCTGGGAGTACCCGGATCCGGGTGGGCGGCCCGGTCGCTCTCGTCCGCCGCTCCTCGGACCCGCGGCGGTGACACGGGCGTCCCGCCATGGTGAGGGGCCTGGACCGGCCGCGCCATGGCGTACGCCACACGGGTCGTCGGCGGCTGAATCGCATCGGTCATTGTCCGAATCTCAATTACCCCGTCCGTAACGGAAGTTGACGCGTGTAACGGCGGTTCTGCCCTTGACGTAAACCCTTGGCTGCGGGTTTGCTGTGCGTGATCGGTTGACCCCAGCCCGAAAGCCCGAACCCCTGACGCACGCCGCGTCGTGTGAGGAAGTCCCGCGGTGTCCCCTCCTCCGCCACCCCTCGGCCGGATCCGCAAGCGAGCCGCCCAGACGCTCGACACGGCCCTCGACGACGCCGAACTGGTCGCCGCCCGGGCCTCGTTGCGGCAGGGGCGCTGGCAGGCCGCGCGCTCCCTGCTCGTGCACACGGGTGACGACTGGGACCGCCGCGGACACCGGGCCGTCGTCCTCGCACGCGAGCCCTACAGCGCCGCCTGGGCGCGGGACTGGCTGGTCGCCGAGCCCGACTCGGCGGACGCGGCCCTGCTGCTCGCGCTCGCCCTCGTCGAGCGGGCCCTGCGCGGCAAGGAGCCCGCGGACCTCGCCCGCCAGGCCTGCCGGGAGGCCGCCGGGCTGATACCCGCGGACCCCACCCCGTGGCTCGGACTGCTGACCCTGGAGCGCGAGCAGGGCACCGAGCAGGAGTGCCTGCGGCTCTTCGGCGAGGTCAGGAACCGGCACGCCGACCACCACCACGCCCACCACCTGATCGTCGCCCGTCTCGCCGAGCGCCACTCGGGCGCCGGTCCCGACCCGCTGCACGAGGTCTACGACTTCGCCGACTGGGCCGCCCAGCAGGCCCCCGCCGACTCACCGCTCGCCATCCTCCCGGTGATCGCGCACGCCGAGCGCTACCGGGTGCTGGCCGCCGCCGGGTTCGAGCCCGCCGAGCCCGCGGCCTCGCGCCACTGGAGCGGACGCCGGGCCCGTCAGGTGATGAAGGCGGCCTTCGACTGGTGGCTGGAGTGGGAGCAGGAGGGGCATCCGCGCCGGCTGGTGGACCTCAACTTCCTCGCCCACGCCAAGGTCTGCGAGGGGCGCGGCGCCGAGGCCGCCGCCCTCTTCCACCGGATCGGCGAGCACATCACCCCGGCGCCCTGGTCCTATCCGCACCACGAGCCGCACTCCGCCTTCCGTGCCGCGCGCGCCGCCGCGCTCGGCATGGCATGACAGACCGACGACGACAGAAAGATGGTCCACCGATGACCACGGGCAATTCGAGTGCGAGCAGACCCGCCGCCATCAGTACCTATCTCGGCGAGGAGCGCGCCCTGCGCGCCGACCGCCTCGGCACGGGCGGCCTGCTGCTCTCCGTGCTCGCCGCCACCGCCCCCCTCATGGTGGTCGCGGGTGTCATGCCCACCACATTCGCGGTGATGGGGATCGTCGGCCAGCCGCTCCTCTTCGTCGTCCTCGGCGTGGTGCTGATCCTCTTCAGCGTCGGCTACGCCGAGATGAGCCGGCACGTCCACAACGCGGGCGCCTTCTACGCGTACATCTCCCGCGGCCTCGGCGGCACCGCCGGCGCGAGCGCGGCCCTCGTCGCGCTGGCCGCCTACAGCGCGCTCCAGGTCGGCATCTACGGCATCTTCGGCTTCGAGGTCTCCGGGCTGCTGTCCACCTACGCGCACGTCGACGTCTCCTGGTGGATACCGGCGCTGGTGGCCGTGGCGCTCGTCGGGGCGCTGGGCCTGCTGAAGATCGACGTCAACGCGCGTGTGCTCGGCGTGCTGCTGGTCGTCGAGGTGATCCTGGTCGTCGTCTTCGACGTCGCCTCGATCGCCGACCCGGCCGCGCAGGGCCTGTCCCTGCACGCCTTCAACCCGGACACCCTCACCGGGGCGGGCGTCGGCACCGCCCTGTGCTTCTGCATCGCCGCCTTCACCGGCTTCGAGCAGGCGCCGGTGTACGCGGAGGAGACCAGCCGGCCGCATGTCCTGGTCCCGCGCGTGATGCTCCTCGCCGTCGCCTTCGTCACCGTCTTCTTCGCGATCAGCTCCTGGGCGTACACCGTCGCCGCCGGCCCGTCCAAGATCGTCGGCACGGCGCAGAAGGAGAGCGCCGGACTGCTGTTCACCCTCACCGAGTCCCGGCTCGGCGGAACCTTCACCGACGTTCTGCACGTGCTGTTCGTGACCGGTATGTTCGCGGCCCTGCTCAGCTTCCACAACGTGGTCGCCCGGTACGCCTTCGCGATGGGCCGCGAGGGCCTGCTGCCGCGCGCCTTCGGCCGGACGACCGGGGCGAGCGGCGCCCCCGGCACCGGCTCCCTGCTGCAGACCGTCGTCTCGGCGGTCGTCGTGATCGGCTTCGCCGTCGTCGACGACAAGCCGGTCGGCGACCCGACCGAGCCGGTCCTGCACCTGTTCACCTGGGCCGGCAACATCGGCGCCCTCGGTGTGATCCTGCTGATGGCCGCCGCCTCCGTGTCGGTCATCGTCTTCTTCGTCCGGCGCGGGGCGGCCGCCGCCCAGGCCCGCCGGCTGGTCACCTCCGCACTCGCCGCCGTCGCCCTGCTGGTGATCGCCGGCTACACGGTCAAGGACTTCGACGTCCTGGTCGGCGCGGGCCCCGACTCGGCCCTGAGCTGGGTGCTCCCCGGCCTCATCGGTCTCGCCCTGGTCGTCGGCCTGGTCCAGGGCGTGGTCCTGCGCTCCCGCTCACCCGAGGCACACGCCCGGATCGGACTCGGCAACGAGGCGTTCCGGCTGGACGAGGCCGCGCGCGAGGTGTCGTAGCGGCTGAGAATCCCGTGAGAAGTCATTACGGAAACCTGACGGCACCCGCGATTCCTGGTCCGGCCGGGCTCGCGGGTGTTCGAATGGATACGTGAACTCCGAACCAACCGAGGAGCCGGGCAGGCCGCGGCCGCCCGAGGAGCGCGGCACACCGGTCGGCCGACGGGTCTTCCTGGGCACCGTCGGCCTGGGCGCCCTCGGCGTGGTCGCCGCGCCGACCCTGCAGCGCGGCCTGGAGGGCTTCCTCGGCGCCGCGGCCGAGAAGGACCCCACCGGACTGACGGGGCTGCTGCCCAACGGCGGTGGCTTCCGCTACTACTCGGTCACCTCCTCCGTGCCGCACAAGAACGCCTCGGACTACCGGCTCACGGTGGGCGGCCTCGTCGACCACCCGAAGACGTACACCCTCGACGACCTGCGCGCCCTGCCCCAGACCAGACTGGTCAAGGACGTGCAGTGCGTGACCGGCTGGCGGGTCCCCGACACACCGTTCGAAGGGGTGCGGCTGTCGCGGCTGCTGGACGCCGCCGGAGTGCGCGCCAAGGCCGGGGCGGTGCACTTCACCTGCTTCGACGGCGCCTACACCGAGAGCCTCACCCTCGACCAGGCCCGCCGCTCCGACGTCCTGGTCGCGCTGCGCATGCAGAACAAGGACATCGGCCACAACCACGGCGGCCCGGTCCGCCTCTATGTGGCGCCGATGTACTTCTACAAGTCCGCCAAGTGGCTCTCCGGCATCACCGTCACCGAGCATGTGGAGCCCGGCTACTGGGAGCACCTCGGCTACGACGTCGACGCCTGGGTCGGCAAGTCGAACGGGCGGGACGATGACCCTACGAGCTGAGGCCCACACCCCGCCGGTCACCCACGTCCCGCGCTTCGGCCCGGTCCAGAAGTGGGTGCACCGCACGACGGCCGCGCTGATGGGCGTGTGCGTGGTGACCGCCGCCTTCCTCTACGTCCCCCAGCTCGCCGAGCTCGTCGGCCGCCGCGAGCTGGTGGTCCGGATCCACGAGTGCGCCGGGCTCGCCCTGCCCGTGCCCGTCCTGGTGGGCCTGGTCTCCCGCGCTTTCCGCGCCGACCTCGGCCACCTCAACCGCTTCGGCCCGCACGACAGGATCTGGCTGCGGGCCGCCCTGCGCCGGGACAAGCGGCGGTCCTCGCGGCCGGCCGCGAAGTTCAACGCCGGACAGAAGGTCTACGCCTCCTGGATCGCCGGGGCCACGCTGGTCATGCTCGGCACGGGGCTGATCATGTGGTTCACCCACCTCACCCCGATCATGTGGCGCACCAGCGCGACCTTCGTCCACGACTGGCTGGCCCTCACCATCGGCATCGTCCTCGCCGGGCACATCGGCATGGCGATCGCCGACCCGGAGGCGCGCGCCGGGCTACGGACGGGGCGGGTGAGCCGGGAGTGGGCGGAGCGCGAACATCCCCTGTGGCGCCCCTGAGGACGGGGGAGGGGACGACGGGAGCGCGGGGGTGGGTGCCGTCACCGTGAAGGCGTCCGCCAACCGGGCTTCCGTGGTGCCGTACTTCACGACCACGTCGACCGGGCGCGGATAGCCGTCGCCGAGCGACGGGACCACCGCCGCGAGGACCAGCCCGTCGCCCGACTCCGACCGCACCACCAGCGGCCCGGCCGCCTGCTCACCGCCGATGAACACGCTCCCGAACCGCGGCAGTTCGGCGTGGTCGAAGTAGGTGCCCCGCAGCTGGATCCCCACCGTGTCGCCCGGCTGGGCCTCGCCGTCGCCGCCGGTGTCGACGCCCGCGATCGCGTACGCGCACGCGGGTGCGCCGCCCGGCACCGCCGTCAACCGCACGGTGGCGCGCGGGTGTCGCCGGTGGAAGTCCAGCATTCCGCCGAGCACGGTGTACGCGGCCCGGCCCTTGCAGGTGTCCGCCTCGCCGGCCAGGGCGGTGTACTCCGCGGCGGCCGACGTCCAGCCGCCGCCCTCGCCCTGCACGGCGAGGCAGACGGTGGCGAGGGCGCGCAGGACGCGCCACTCCGGGTCCGCCGACGCCGGTGGCATCGCGCCGAGCGCGGCCCGGCAGCGGCCGGGGTCGCGGAGGAGGTCGTAGCCGCTCGACGGGTCGGGGATGTGGTCGGCGTCGGGTGAAGTGGGCCCGGGCGGCAGCCAGTCGGGGGTATCGAGCAGTGCGGGCGCGGTCGGCGAGGGGGCCGGGGGACCGGTCCGGGGTGAGGTGCCGGTGCGGGTGTGGTCCGGGGTGGTCGGGGGCACGGTGGCTCCGGCTTCCCCGGCGGGTGACTGGCGGGGAGTGGGTGACGGTCGCGCGCCCGGACCGTGCGACGGCGTCACGGTCACGATCGTGCCGCCCCCGCCTCCCGCGTCCGGCATGCCACTTCCGTCACCGGTGAAGGCCGCGACGGCCACCGCCACCGCTCCGACCACGAGCAGCCCCGAGATACGCATCCCGAGGGAAACCGCCATGACGCCCCCCGAACACGGTCACCCCCCGGGGGTCGTGCCCAGGGGTCCCCTCATCATCGGGCCGACCGTGACTGCGGGGAAGGCGTCTTGGGCTGATTCTTGTCCAAAGTTCAAAAAGGGCCGGAACCGGCCTCAGGAAATGCCGGGACGGGTGGTCGGGGCGGGCCGAAGTCCAGCAGGACCTTGCAGGAGCGGCTCCGGTCCGCGGCGAGGGCGAACGCCGACTCCGCCTCCTTCACCGGGACCACCGCGCTGACCAGGCCGTCGAACGCGGGCTCGGCCGCCAGCAGCCGCAGCGCCCCGTCGAACTCGGTGTCGAAGCGGAAGGCCCCCCGCAGGTCGATCTCCCGGCTCACCACCAGGTTCCCGGCGAACGGGCTCGGCCCCGGCGGCAGCATCCCCAGCTGGACCACGACCCCGCCGCGCCGCACCAGCCGCAGACAGGTCTCCAGACCGGCGGCCGCCCCGGACGCCTCCACGGCCACGTCCACCTCGTCCGGCCACCCGGTGTCCCGCGGGTCATCGGCTCGTACGAGGGTGTCGGCGCCGGCGGTCCGGGCGTACTCCAGGGCCGCCGGGAGCAGGTCGCTCACCGTGACGTGGGCCGCGCCCGCCGCCCTGGCCGCCGCGACGACCAGGCAGCCGATGGGACCGGCACCGGTCACCAGCACGCGCCGGCCGGCCACCTCACCGGCCCGCCGTACGGCGTGCAGGGCGACGGAGAGGGGCTCGGCGAGAGCCGCCCGGCGCAGCCCCAGGCCCTCCGGGAGCGGCCTCAACTGGTCCGCGGGTACGACCACTCGGGCCGCGAAGCCGCCCTGGACATGCGGGCGGCGGGCCGCGCTGCCGAGGTAGCGGGTGTCCCGGCAGACGTTGCGGCGGCCCTCCACGCACTCCGGGCAGGCGTCGCAGGGGGTTGCCGGGTGCACGGCGACCGCCGTACCGGGAACGGGTCCCGACGCACCGGCGCCGTACGCCACGACCGTCCCCACCACCTCGTGTCCCAGCAGCATCGGCTCCCGGAGGCGGAAGTCACCGACCCCGCCGTGGCGCCAGTAGTGCAGGTCCGAGCCGCAGACTCCGCCGTAGCGGACGGCGACCAGGGCCTGGCCCGGGCCGGGCGCCGGGACGGGCAACTCCTCGACCCGCAGGTCGCCCTGACCATGGATCACACAGCCGAGCACCGCCGTCATCTCAGTGGGCTCCCTTCACAGCACGCTCGTCATTCCGCCGTCGACATAGAGCACCTGCCCGCTGATGAAGTCCGCGGCGGGCGAGGCCAGGAACAGCACCCCGCCCACCAGGTCCCCGGTGGTGCCCCAGCGGCCGGCCGGGGTACGCCGGCGCACCCAGGCGCTGAACTCCTCGTCCCGGACCAGGGCCTCGGTGAGCTCGGTCTCGATGTAACCCGGGCCGAGCCCGTTGACCTGTACGCCGTGTGGGCCCCAGTCGGCGCACATGCCCTTGGTCAGCATCTTCAGCGCGCCCTTGGTGGCCGCGTAGGGCGCGATGCCGGGGCGGACCACCTCGCTCTGCAGCGAGCAGATGTTGACGATCTTCCCGTGCCCGCGGGCCGTCATGTACCGGGCCGCCTCCCGGCCCACCAGGAACGCGCTGGTGAGGTTGGTGTCCAGGATGCGGTGCCAGTCGGAGTCGGTGAACTCCAGGAGCGGGGCGCGCAGTTGGATGCCCGCGTTGTTGACGAGGATGTCCAGCGGGCCGACCCGCTGTTCGACGTCCGCGACGCCCGCCCCGACCGAGGCGCCGTCGGTGACGTCGAAGACCGCCGTGTGGACCTCGCCGGGCAGTCCGGCCGCCGCCTCGGTGAGACGGCCGGCGTCCCGTCCGTTGAGGACCACCGTGCAGCCCGCCTCCGCCAGGCCCCGGGCGAGGGCGAGACCGATGCCCCGGCTGGATCCGGTGACCAGGGCCGTGCGGCCGCTGATGTCGAACAGGGGGTGACTCATCCTCGTACTCCTAGATGACCAGCGACAGGAGCAGGACCAGGCCGCCCGCGACCACGGAGATGATGGTCTCCATGACGGACCAGGTCTTGACGGTCTGGCCGACGCTCAGCCCGAAGTACTCCTTCACCAGCCAGAATCCGGCGTCGTTGACATGGCTGAAGAAGAGCGAGCCGGCGCCGATGGCCAGGACCAGCAGGGCCGTGTGCGTGGTCGACATGTCGGCCGCGAGCGGGGCGACGAGACCGGCCGCCGAGACCGTCGCCACCGTCGCCGAACCGGTGGCGAGCCGGATGATCACCGCGATCAGCCAGGCCAGCAGCAGTGCCGGGATCGACCAGTCCTTGGAGATGTCCAGGATCATCTGGCCGACACCGGTGTCGATCAGCGTCTGCTTGAAGCCACCGCCCGCGCCGACGATCAGCAGGATGCCGGCGATGGGCGCGAGTCCCTGCTCGACCAGCGGCGTCAGCCGCTCCCGGCCGAATCCGGCGGGTCGCAGCAGGGTGAAGATGCCGACGAGCACGGCGGCGAGCAGGGCGATCAGCGGGGTCCCTATGACGTCGAAGACGCGCTGGGTGAGGTCGGCCGGGTCGTCGATGATGATGTCGACCAGGGCCTTGGACAGCATCAGCACGACCGGCAGCAGGACGGTCGCCAGGGTGGCGCCGAAGCCGGGGCGGTTCTCCAGCTCCTCGGAGGCGCGCGGCGGCAGCATCCGGTCCGGGACCGGGACGTCCACCCAGCGGGCGGCGACCTTGGAGAACAGCGGGCCGGCGATGATCACCGTCGGGATGGCGACCAGGATGCCCAGCGCCAGCGTCACACCGAGGTTGGCCTTGACCGCGGAGATCGCGACCAGCGGGCCGGGGTGCGGCGGGACGAGGCCGTGCATCACGGACAGACCGGCGAGCGCCGGGATGCCGATGCGCATCACGGAGTAGTTGCCGCGCTTGGCGACCATCAGCACGACCGGGATCAGCAGCACGATGCCGACCTCGAAGAACAGCGGGAGTCCGATGACCGAGGCGATCAGCACCATCGCCCACGGCATCGCCCGGCCGCCGGCCCTGGCGAGGATCGTGTCGACGATCTCGTCCGCCCCGCCGGAGTCGGCGAGCATCTTGCCGAGGACGGAGCCCAGGGCGATCAGCACACCGACGCTCGCGACCGTGGTGCCGAGTCCGGTGGTGAAGCTGAGGATGACCTTGTCCAGCGGGGCACCCGCGACGGCGCCGAGCACCAGCGAGCCGATGGTCAGGGACAGGAAGGCGTGCAGCTTGAACTGGGTGATGAGCACGACGATGACGGCGATGCCCACGAGTACGGCGATGCCCAGCTGAGCGTGGCCGGCCGAGGTGATCGGCTCGGGCGCGTCCGCTGCCAGCATCTCGACGCTGAGTCTGGTCACGGTTTTCCCTTGCAGGTACGGGGAGTGGGGTAGGGGGTCTTACCGGGCCGGGTGGGGGAGTGCGCTCAGCGCCTTCATGGCCCGTTCGGTGATCTCTTCGGGGCTGCCGGTGACGTCCACCGCGACCCCCGCCTCGTCCGCCTGGAGCGGCTGGAGGGTGGCGAACTGGGAGTCGAGCAGCGCCGTCGGCATGAAGTGACCCTGCCGATGCGACATCCGGTCCTCGATCAGGGCACGGTCGCCCGTCAGATGGACGAAGACGACGCCGGGGGCGGCGGCGCGCAGACGGTCGCGGTACGACCGCTTCAGCGCCGAGCTGCTGACCACCCCGCCGAGACCGGCCCGCCCGTGCGCCCAGGCGCCGATGGCGTCGAGCCACGGCCACCGGTCCTCGTCGGCGAGCGGGACGCCGGCCGACATCTTGTCGATGTTGGCCTGCGGGTGGAAGTCGTCGCCCTCGGCGTACGGGACGCCGAGCCGGGCCGCGAGCAGGGGACCGATGGTGGTCTTGCCGGTGCCCGCGACGCCCATGACCACGACGACATGGGGGGTGCTCATCGCTGCCTCACTGTCCTCTTCGACACATGATGTCGACGTAACTGAAACCGATTACGTACGACGAATTCAAGACCCTGGCATAAATAAGTCTGACTTTTTGTCTCTGTGATCCACCCCGTACGCTGAGTGCATGAGCACACCGGGCCGGGGGCTGCACGGCCATGTACTGGAGACCCTCGGCCCCGCCATCACCGCGGGCGAGTACCCGCCGGGGAGCGTTCTGCGCACCGATGAGCTCGCCCAGCGCTTCGACGTGTCACGCTCGGTGATGCGGGAGGCGGTCCGGGTCCTGGAGTCCATGCACCTGGTCGAGTCGCGCCGGCGGGTGGGCGTGACGGTGCAGCCGAAGTCCGCGTGGAACGTCTACGACCCGCAGGTCATCCGCTGGCGTCTGGCCGGCGCCGACCGCCCCCACCAGCTGCGCTCACTGACCGTTCTGCGCTCGGCGATCGAACCGGTCGCGGCGGGGCTGGCCGCCCGGCACGCGAGCGCGGAGCAGTGCGCCGAGCTCACCGAGTGCGCCCTCGGTATGGTCGCCCACTCGCGCGGCCACAGGCTGGAGGGGTACCTCGTCCACGACATGGCCTTCCACCGCGTCATCCTGACCGCCTCCGGCAACGAGATGTTCGCCCGCCTCGGCGACGTCGTGGCGGAGGTCCTCGCCGGCCGCACCCATCACGAGGTGATGTTCGAGGACCCCGACCCGGCCGCCGTCACCCTGCACGTCCAGGTCGCGGAGGCGGTGCGGGAGGGAGACGCGGCCCGCGCGGAGAAACTGACCCGGGAGATCACGGTGGGGGCGCTGCAGGAGCTGGACATCCTGGCGCCCTGAGCGGCCCGGGAGTGGTCAGCCGTCCGGCTGCGCCGTCACGGTGAGCGGCAGCATGACGAAGGCGTCGACCGTGGCGTGGTCGGACCAGGACCCGGCCGGCAGCTCGACGGTCCTGCCCCCGGTGCTCAGCCTGGCATGGCCGAGCAGCGCGCCGCCCGCCCGGCCGCCGCCGCGCACGGGCTCGGCGCTGAAGTACTGCACCAGCAGCGCCCCGGTGACCCGGGTCCCGACCTGCTGGAGCAGCTTGCCGGGGAGCGTCCACTCCACTCCGTAGTACGGCGCCCCGCCCAGGGTCCGGTGGATCCTGCGCACGTACCAGGCGTCCCTGCCGACCTGGGGCGCGCTGCGCAGCTTCAGATGGGCGATGGCGGCGGAGGCCGCGCTGAGTCCGGGCAGCGGGGTCACGTTGGCCGCTATCTCACCGGCCAGCCCCACCGCCGGAGCGAGCGCGTTCAGATCCTCCGCGAGCGCGGTGCGCCACTCCCGCTCCTCCTGCACCGGAGGCAGGTGGTACACCAGCGCCTGGACGTCCTTCACCCGCCAGCGGTCGACCGCCGGGAACAGCAGCCGCACCTCCGCCCTGTCGGGTACGTCCCCCGTGTAGCCGAACGTCCACACGTAGAGATACCCGGCGGACTCCTGCGCGGGGTCGGGGTGAACGCGGAACAGACTGGCCAGCGGTACGGAGACGGGGTCGCTCTCACCGTAGATCTCGAGCCAGTTCGCCTCGTCCGCCTGGGACCGGCGGTCCCACCGGGAAACCATGGTGCTTACCCCTCCGGCAACAACTGAGACCGTGTCAGTTCGAGCGGATCGCCGCCCAGTTGCCGATCCGCCGAGGCCAGCCGGCTGACCATCGCCGCCCGCGAGGTGACATCGAGCTTCACGAAGATCCGGCGCAGATGGGAGGCGACGGTCCAGGTGCTGATCTCCAGCACCGAGGCGATCGTCTTGTTGGGGTGGCCGCAGGCGACCATACGGGCGATCTCCAGCTCGCGCGGGCTCAGTAAGGAGACGGGCCCGGTCCGGTCGCCGCGCAGGACGAGACAGCGCACGCCGTCGATCTCCAGGTCCAGCAGGACATGCCCGTCACCCGCGGCGAGCTTCGTGATCAACTCCAGCGCAAGCGCCTCGACTTCGGCACCGGTGTGCTCCCTGGCCAGTAGTCCGGTACCTGCCCCGTGCGTCATCGCCGGCCCCCTTGCCTTCGGCGGCCCGGAACCTCACCCGGTCCCACGCCAGTCGGCATGCAGCGCACTTTAACAGCGTGCGCGCCCCCGATGTGCCCCATTTGCGTGTAGCACGTCCGAGGGACGCTCATCCGAACGCGACCGGTACGGCCGACCGCAGGATGTGCGACTGGTGGTCCAACTCCCGGGTGACAAGGGTGAGTTGTCCGACCGCGTGACGAGAGGCGGCGATGCAGATGCGCCATGCCGAGTTGGAGTACGAGAACGAAGCCGCCCTGGAGAGCGAGTTCGAGGGCGCCGGCGAGGAGGAGTACCTCTACGAGGAGGAGGGCGAGGAGGAGGGCGAGGAGTTCCTCGGCCGGATCGCCGGTGCCCTCGGCGGACTCCTCGGCGAGGGCGAGGGCGAGTTCGAGGAGGAGTACGAAGGCGAGTGGGAGGGCGAGTACGAGGGCGAGTTCGAGGGGGAGTACGAGGGCGAGTTCGAGGACGAGGCCTTCTTCCGCCGCATCCGCTCCTTCGTCCGCCGCGCCGCCCCGATCCTGCGCCAGGTCGCCCGCGTCGCCGCCCCGATGGTGGGCACCGCGTTCGGCGGACCCCTCGGCGGGGCCCTCGGGACCGCCGCGGCCCGTGCGCTGGGCGAGGGCGAGTTCGAGGAGGAGTACCTCTACGAGGAGGAGGCCGAGACCGAGTTCGAGGCGGAGGCCGAGGAGGAGTCGTCCCGGCCGCTGAGCCGGCAGGAGGCGATGGCCGAGATGATGGCCGCCGTCGCCGCGCAGGCCCAGACCGAGGCCGAGGCCGAGGCGATGATCGGCGCCGCCACCGTGAGCGCGCTCTCCGCCCGGGACCGGGCCGCGCTGCGCCGGCTGCTGCCGCATCTGGTGCGGGCCACCTGTGTGCTCACCCGGCTGCTGCGCCGCCGGCGGGCCACCCGGCCCGCCGTGCGTGCCGTGCCGCTGATCGTCCGCCGTACCGCCCGTGTCCTCGGCGCCCGCGCCGCGGCCGGCCGGCCCGCGGACCGCCGTACCGCCGCGCGCGTGATGGCCGGGCAGACCCGCCGGGTGCTGGGCAGTCCCCAGCAGACGGCGCGTGCGCTGCAGCGCAACGTCCGTGCCGCGACCGCGGTCCGCGGCGCCGGTCCGGCCGCCCGCACCCGGCGCCCCTACGCGGGCGCGCGGCCCCGCCGCCCCGGCCACTCGGCCCTGCGCTGAGTCACAGGAAGGACTGCGGCCATGAGCACGACCAACGGAGCCGGTCCCAGGACGTCCGGCGCGGCACCGCTTCCCGAGCTGGAGGGGGAGTGGGAGAACCTCCACGAGTCCGAGTCAGGCCTTGAGGGCGAACTGGAGGGGGAGTTCGAGGGCGAGTTCGAGGGGGAGGAGTTCCTGTCCTCGCTCGCGGGCCTGGCCGGCCGGGCGGCGCGCTCCGCGCTGGGCGCGCTGGGCGGCGGGGACCCGGAGGAGGAGTACCTCTTCGAGGCGGAGGGCGAGTTCGAGGAGGAGTACGAGGACGAGGCCCTCTACGAGGGGGAGTTCGAGGAGGAGTACGAGAACCAGGCGCACCACGGCCGCGGGGCTCTTCGCGCGTACGAGTACGAGGGCGAAGGGGAGTTCGAGTACGAGGCCGAGGGCATGACCAACCCCCTCCGCCGGGTCTACCCGGACGCCCTGATGGAACACCTCGGGCACGCCGCGACCGAGACCGAGTCCGAGGAGGAGGCGGAGGCGTTCATCGGGGCGCTCGCGCCCATCGCGGTGGGCCTGGTACGCCGGGCCGCACCGGCCGTCATCCGCAGCGCCCCGCACCTGGTGCGCGGCCTCGCGGGTGTGACCCGCACCCTGCGCCGCAACCCCGCGACCCGGCCGCTGGTCAGGGCGCTCCCCACCATCGCCGTACGCACCACCCGCAGCCTCGCCCGTCAGGCCGCCCGGGGCCGCCCGGTCACCGCGCGGTCCGCGGCCCGCACGCTGGCGGGCCAGACGGCGGCCGTCCTGTCCGACCCGCGCCGCCGCCGTGCGGTACTGCGACGGGCACGGGCCGTGGATCGCCGCTACCACCAGGCCGTACGGTCCGGAGCGCCCGGCGTGGCACCGCTCTCGTCCGCCGCGGTGCGGGCGGTGGCGGCTGGGCCGACGAGCACGGCCGCACCGGGGCTGCGCGGCCGGCCGACGGTCGTGCCGGGAACACGGCGACGGTACGCGCCGCGCCGCGTGGCCACCCCTCCCGCCGGTCTGCCGCCCCTGTCCGTCGCGTGGATCCCGGTCCCCGCCTACCGCCCGGCCCGCGCCCGCAGGCCGTACGGCTACTGACGGGGGCCGACAATGAGGCCACCTGTCGGGCGAACACGCGTGAGTCGGCGCCGTTCACCCACCCCCACCGACAACCACACCTGCGCCGCGACCCCGCGCCCCAGGGAGGGGCGTAGTGGGCCTGCGCCCGCAGGGGCAGTCGGCGGGTGCCGGCGCGCGGCGGTCGGTGGCGGGGTGGTGTGGTCCTCCGGGCTCTCGCGCGCCGGGGAGGGGCGCAGCGGACTCGTGTCCGTCGGGCCCGTCGACCATGACCGGCGTGCGGCGGTCGGTGCCGGGGTCGTGTGCTCCACTGCGGTCTCGCGCGCCGCGGGGGGGCGCAGTGGGGCTGCGCCTTCAGGGTTCGTCTGCGGGTGCCGGCGTGCGGCCGTGTGGTCCTCCGCGGTCCCGCGCGCCGGGGAGGGGCGTAGTGGGTTTGTGTCCGCACGGGGCGTCGGCCGGGGCGGTGGGCCGTGGGTGGGGGTACGTGCTTGGGCTGTTCGACGGGAGGGCGATGATGACCGTGCCTCTGGCCGGTGACCGGGTCCGGACCGGTGTGGCGACCCGTACCGGGGTGCGGCCCGTGATGGCCGCCCAGGCCCGGACGCGCAAGCGCCCCGTGCCGGTCGCCCAGGTCCGTACGCCCGATCCCGGCACCGCCGCCGTCCAGTCCGGCAGGCCTGCCCCGAGGCCCCCCGCCGTCACCCCCGTCCGCCAACCCTGGCTCCATGCACAGGGGTTGAACGTCACCCGGCACGCGGCCGCGCTGCGGCCCTTCCGGGCCGGGGAGTTCGGTGACGGAGCCGCCGCGCCCACCGCCGGTCATCTCCAGGCCGTCAACGCCCTGTTGGGGCAGCTGCGCACGGAACTGCTGCGGCAGAGCGAGCAGGTGCGGGAGCTGGCGCGGGGTGCGGCGGCGCGGCCGGAGACGCGCCGGCTGCAGGCGCTGCTCACCGCCAAGGAGCGGGCCCACGACTGGGTGCGTGAGGTCGAGCGGATCTGGGACTTCTACTTCGAGTTGTTCGGGCAGCGGCAGTCGGTGTTCGCGGACGCGTTGCTGTCCTGCGACCGGATCGCCCTGTCGTGCTACCAGGCCGCCTACCTCGGCGTGGGCGAGGCCAAGCCGTTGCCCGCCCCGCCGCCCTTCTCCTTCATGCGCACCGGGTTCTCCCCGGCCACCTTCCGGCGGGGCATCCCGCTGCGCCGGCTCGGCCGTCGTCTCAACCCGTTCCCGCTCGTCCAGCTGCCCTATCACCGTCTGGTCAACCCCTGGACCCTGGGCGCAGTCCTCCACGAGGTCTCCCACAACCTCCAGAGCGACCTCGGCCTCGACAGGGCGGTGCCGCGTGCCATCGCCCGACGGCTCCTCGACGAGGGCTGCCCGCCGGCCGTCGTCCGCACCTGGGTGCGGTGGAACCGCGAGATCCACGCCGACCTGTGCGCCCTGCTGCTCGGCGGTCCCGCCGTGGTCGGTTCCCTGCTCGACGTGATCGGCCGCGCGCCGGCGACCGTGCTGACGTACAGCCCGGTCGGTCCGCATCCCACGCCCTGGTTCCGGGCCTGGATCTCGATCGAGCTGCTGCGCAGAACGGGGTTCGAGGAGCAGGCCGAGCGCTACGGGCGGCTGTGGCGGACGATCTATCCCGACCCGCGCGCCGGGACGCTGCCACGCGAGCTGCTCGCCACCTTCGCCACCGCCCACCCGGCGGTCGTGGACGCCCTCTGCTTCCGTCCCTTCCCGCAACTCGGCCACCGTGGCCTCGCGCAGGTGCTGCCCTTCGGCGGCAAGGAGTACGCGATGCAGCGGGAGGCCGCCGAACGCCTCGCCGCCGGCACCGACCCCGGCATCATCCCGGCCCGTTTCCTGATCGGCGCCGCCCGGTCGGCCCTCGACCGCCGCCTCGCCCGCCCGGGCGTGATCACCCGCAACTTCTACACGGAACTGGCGAGGCGATGACAGCGACCACCCGCCCCGCCCACGCGGCCACCCGTCCCGCCTGCGCGACCACCCGTCCCGCCCGCGCGACCACCCGTCCCGCCCGCGCGACCACCCGTCGTCCCGCCTGCGCGGCCAGCCGACCCGCCTGCACGGCCACCCGGCCCGCGCGCGCGACCAGCTGTCCCGCCCACGCGGCCCTCACGTCGTCCCCGCACCGCCTCACGTCGTCCCCGCACCGCCCGCGCGCCTCCACACGCGCACCGGAGCGGATCGCCCTGTCCGACCAACTCCGCTGTGAGGGATCGCTGTTGGGGGACGAGTGCTGTGAACCGGGCGCGCCGGGCGGCGTGTTCGGCCGGGAGGCCGGTGGGTGGGCGGACGAGGCGGTCCGCCGTGTCCACCCACGCCGGCCGGCGCCTCGGGGCGATGTCCCGCCCGCCGCCCTCGCCCACCGGCAGCAGACCGCCGCGCCGAACACCACGTGCTCCACGTCCGGCGTACGCCGCTGACCTGGAGAGGAAGGAGAGCACGATGCCGAAGCTCACGATCCGGGTCTTCCTCAGCCCGCGCCGCGTGGACGAGAAGGAGCCCGACCGGTGGCGCGAAGGATGGCCCACCCCCTCCGGCGTCGTCCTCCAGCTGACGCGCGGCAATCCGCCCGCGGACGACGAGGAGGAGTGCGGGCCGATCGTCCTGCACGGCTCGGACGAGCACGGCCTGCTCAGGCACAAGAAGGTGCCGGCCGGCTGCTACCGGGTCGATGTGCTGCACGGGCCCGCCGAGTTCACCCGTCCGCTGGTGACCCACGGCGGCACCGACGACCGGCACCACATCGAGGTGCCCGAACACCGGCCCGGCGAAGCGGAGATCGTGCTGCTGCCGGACGAGAACGAACGGCTCTTCCCGCTGCACGCCCTGTTCGAGTCCGGTGAGCCGATCGCCGGCGCGGAGATCAGGGTGCGGGGGAAGGGTTTCGTGAGCGGGGCGGACGGCGCGGTGTACGCCGCCTGCCCGGACGAACTCGTCACCGTCATTCCCTGCGACCACCCCGGCGCCCGGGCCGTCGCCCGGGACGGTGCCTTCGAGGCCAACAGGGCGGCCGTCAGGGGCGGGAGGGCGCCCGAGTACGGCGTCGACGTCTACTACCGGCCCGCCCCCGCCCGGCTCGCCGTCACCCCGCGGTTCAGGGACACCCCGCTGTCGGGCGTGGTCTTCGAACTCACCCGGCACGACGACCCCGACGCCGAACCGGAGCGCCGGTCCACCGACGCCGTCGACCCCACCTGCGTCTTCGACGACGTCCCCGCGGGCCGCCTCACCGTCGCCGTCGTCGACACCTCCGGCGCGACCTACGGCACCACCCGCCGTCCCGTCGTCGCCGTGCCGGGGCAGCACCGCGCCAACCTGACCGTGCGCGCGGGCGACGACCTCGACCTGTCCGGCTCCTTCGCCTTCGAACTGTCCACCGCGGCCACCGGCAAGCTGACCGGACTGGTGACGGACCGCGCCGGCGTGCCCCTGCACGGCGTCGGCATCGCCGCCCGCCAGAACGACCGCCTGGAGCTGGCGACGACCGACGTCAACGGCCGCTACACGCTCGACGACCTGCCCGCCGGCGCCTGGACCGTCTCCCTCGCCCGCTCACCGGTGACGGTCGGCGGTCGCGCTCTCGTCGCCGACCCGCCCGAGGGTGTCACCGCGACCGCCCTCGAACAGCGCACCACCGAGGCGCCCGGCCTCGTCCTCGGCGAGGAACCGCACCTCGTCCTCGGCTTCGTCCACGACGAGAACGGACAGCCCCTCGACTTCGCGACCGTCGAGATCCGCAGCGCCGACGGAGGAGCACTCCTCGGCACCACCCAGACCACCGACACGGGGCACTACGAGTGGGCCGCGCCCACCGCCGGCCGGTTCCTGCTGAGCGTGGCGAGCCAGGACGGCAGGCCGGTGCGCCGCTTCCCGGTGGAGGTGCACTCCACGACCCGGATGGACATCACCCACCGCGTCAACGGCAGCGCAGGCCCACCGCCCCCGCCTCCACCCGCCCCCGACCAGAACCTGGTCGACCTGTCGACCTTCCCGGTGCTCACCGAGGAGATCGGCACCTCGGGCGGCCGGGCCACGCTCTCCGGCACCGCCGACCGCGCCTCGTCCTACGGGCAGACCGTCGAGGGTGCCCTGCGCGATGTCCTCGGATGGCGCCCCGGCTCCAACACCTCGGGATTCCAGGCCGCGTTGGCCGGCGCCTTCGAGCTGCGCGAGGTGCAGGGGCACACCGAGTTCACCTGGCGTCCGCGCGGCTACGCCGTCCAGGCCGACCTCGGCGCCCTCACCGGCGCGCAGGCCAGCATCCACCAGCGGGCCAAGAACGCGCTGGACCAGATCACCCCGCTGCTCGACGGGCTCACCCCGCTCGACCCGGCCGCCGACCCGCAGGACACCGAGGCCGTACGGTCCATCGTGCGCACCGAACTCGGCGAACTCGTCGACGAGCTGGCGGTCGAGGGCGGCCCGCGCATCCAGCGGGTGGACGAGCTGTTCACGCTGCTGCTCGGCTCCCGCAACCCCGGCTCCCGGCAGGACCCGGACGCGGTGGGCGGCCAACTCGCCCAGCTGCGCGACCGGTTCGGCCTGTCCACGGCGCGCGTCGGCACCCTCGACGAGGAACGGATCATCACCAACTTCCGTATCGTCGTGGACCATGTCCTCGCGCTGGCCGTCGGCTGGGACGTCGACCGCGACCTGTTCGCCGGCACCACCGAGCAGACCTCGCTGGGCACCATCCTCATCCAGCTCTCCCGCAGCCTGGACGTCGTCGCCCAGTCGGTCGAGGAGACCGTCTTCGCCCTGGACTCGGTCTTCGTCGACGCGGCCCAACGCCAGACCATCCAGCTGCGGTTCGCCGACGGCACCCCGCCCACCCCGCCGATCCTCCTGTCCGACCTGCTGGACTGGGTGGTCCGGGTCTCGACCGTCGAAGGGCCCAGGCTCATCCAGGACGCCGGCAAGGACGGTGTGATCGCCATCGCGCCCGTACTGGAACAGCTCGCGCGGCTGATCCACCTCACCGAGCAGCTGGTCACACCTCCGGTCGGCCGGGGCGGCGACCGGACACTGCCCGACGGCATCCGGACACCGCGTGTCCTACGGGCACTTCGCGAGCTCGGCGGACAGCTCGACATCGCCGACCGGCTGGCGGGCGCCGTGCGGCGGCCGGAGGCCGTGGAGATCGTCTTCGTCGACTCGGCCGGAGCCGGCGAGAACGGGATCTCCACCACCGTGACCGTCGTCGGCCGGGGCTTCGTACCCGGCTCCGAGGCCGTGCTCAGCGCCGCCGGCCGGCCCCAGTTCGGGGAGTTCCCCGCCACCGGGCCGGTGGACCTGGCCCGGTCCGGCCGGGCGACCTTCACCTTCGGCATCCTGCCCACCGGTACGGCGTCCGCTCCGATCACCTGGCTGATCACCGTGGTCAACCCGGGCGGCATCCGCAGCAACACGGTCGACGCCCTGACGACCTGACGGAGGAGACCCATGGCGAACGAACAGGACTACCAGGCCTTCCTCGACCGCATCGCGGCCCTCCGGGAGACCGTCACCGACCGGCTGTCCGCGCAGCTCGTCGCCGATCCGCAGCTGGCGGACGTGCTGACGAAGCAGATCGACGACCTGTTGCGGTCCGCGGTCAAGGCGGACCTGGAGCAGCCGCCGCCGCCCGACAAGGGCCTCGCCCAACTCGTCGGCATCGGCGACCAGGCCGCCGACGCGCTCGGCAAGACACGGCTGCCCCAGGCCATCGAGCCGTACGACGAGACGGTGTCGTCCGAGCGGCTGGTGGCGATGGCCGACCTCTACTACATCTACCAGCACGAGATGATCGGCGTGTTCCGCGCCGTGCAGAAGCTCCAGGAGCTGTTCCGCGCGGGCGCCGTGTACCTGTCCAGCGGCGCGGGCGCGTACGCGCTCTACCAGTTCGACCGCCGCGAGGTGCTGCGCTACACCCGCCGTGACCGACTCGCCGCCTACCGCCGGGCGTTCGGCTACGGCAGGGCGCCCGTCCCGGCCGGCTCCCGCGCCAACAGCGACTACCACGGCCTGTTCGAGCACTTCGTCAACCAGGTCGCCCTCTTCCACCGCGACAAGCGGATCGCGGACGTGGTGCGGGAGCGGGCCTACGACCCGAGCTTCGGCAGCATCGCCGTCGTCCGCCGGGCCGGCCTCGATCTGCGCAACAACCTCAAGTTCACCTCGTACGGCCATGTCAACGTGCTGCGCGTCGAGGTCATGCAGCTCCTCGACGAGGCGTACCGCATCCTCGGCTCCGACGACATCAAACGGCTCTACGGCGCCGACACCGCCTGGGACGTCGTCGAGATCGTGCTGGCCCAGTACTTCGGCGAACGCCTGGTCACCTCGCCTCGGCAGCGCATGGCGATCGCCGGCCGCGAGGTGCTGCGCTGGCTGGCCCAGCCGCATCTGCTGCAGACCCAACGGGCGAAGTTCGAGACGCTGCTGCTGGAGATCGCCGAAAGCGCGGAGGAATGGCTGACCAGCGCCCAGTCCCTGGGCGTCGCGGAACGCCAGGAGGACCGCCGAGGGATGCCCTGGGACCGCTCGGCCGCCCCCGCGGCAGGCGCCCGACGCGTCACCCGCCCGCGTCCACCGGCCCCGCCGGCGTCCCGGGGCACCGGCCCGGCCGGCGGCACCCGGGGCCGCGGGCCGGCGCACCTCAACGGGGCGCGCGTGTGACCGGAAGCGGTGACAGGGGCGCGGCGGCGCCTCACCCGGGTGCCGCCGCGCTCCGCGTGGACGGGCGGACGAACGGCACCCGTGTCGACGCCGCCCTCCAGCACGCCCGGACCCGCCGCCCCCACACCCTCGCCCTCCTGCGCGACCTGCTCCGCCACCCCACCGTCAGCTCCAGCCCCGCCCACCGCCCCGACCTGCGCCGATGTGCCGCGCTGCTTGCCGCCCACCTCCACCGCACCGGCCTCGACGCCGTCACCGTACGGCCGGGGCGTGTCGCTCCCGTCGTGACCGCCCAGTGGCTGCGACGCCCCGGCGCCCCCGTGGTGCTCGTCTACGGCCACTACGACGTCCAGCCCGCCGGACCCCGGACCGCCTGGGTCACCGACCCGTTCCGCCCGGCCGTCCTCGGCGGCCACGTCCACGCCCGCGGCGCCAGTGACGACAAAGGCCAGCTCGTCGCCCAACTCGCCGCCGTCGAGGCCTGGTCGGCGACCGGCGGGCCGCCCGTCAATCTGCGGATCGTGCTGGACGGGGAGGAGGAGATCGGCAGCCCCACGCTCCGGTACGACCTGCGCCGCGACCCGGCCCATCTCCGCGCCGACCTCGCCGTCGTCTCCGACACCCGGATGCGGGACCCGCACACCCCCGTCCTCGTCACCGGCCTGCGCGGCTCCCTCGCCGTCCGCCTCGACGTGACCGGCCCCGCCACCGACCTGCACGCCGGCGCCTACGGGGGCGCGGTGGCCGAGCCCGCCCAGGTGCTGGCGGCCCTGCTGGCGAGCCTGCGCCGCCCCGACGGCCGTATCGCCGTCGACGGCTTCCACGACGACGTACGGCCGCCGAGCGCGGCCACCCGCGCCCGCCTCGCGCGCGACGGCCCCACCGACCGCCGGCTCCTGGCCGAGGCGCGGCTTTCTCGCGGACACGGTGAACCCGGGTACTCCGCCTTCGAACGCACCACCGTCCGCCCGGCCGTGGTCGTCACCGCTCTGCGGGCCGCCGCCCGCGCCGCCATCCCGCACCGGGCCACCGCCGAACTCGGCATCCGCCTGGTCCCCGATCAGCACCCGGCCGCCGTGCTCGAAGCCCTCCGGGCCCATCTGGCGCGGCGCGTCCCGCGCGGAGTGAGGGCGCGGCTCACCCTTCTCGCCTCGTGCCCGCCGTACCGCCTCGACCACCGTGCTCCGGGCGTCGCCGCCGTGGGCCGGGCCACCGCCCCCGTCTTCGGCCGGGCACCCCTCCTGCTGCCCTCCGGCGGCTCCATCCCGTTCGTCGCCGACCTCGCCGCCCTCACCGGCACCCAGACCCTCCTGCTGGGCTTCGGCCTCCCGGGCGACCGCATACACGCCCCGAACGAACGCTTCGCCCTCACCCGGCTGCACCGGGGGACGGAGACCTGCGTCCGGCTGTACGGGGAACTCGGCACCCGCCAGGGCCCTTCTGATGGGCTCTAGTCGTCCAGGAACTCCCCGTCCACATACAACCACGCGCCGTCGACCCGCTCGAAACGGCTCCGCTCATGCAGCGAACCGCCCTTGAAGGACGCCCGGAACGTCACCGTGCCGGTGGTGTGGAAGGCCGTGCCGTCGGTCGTGGCGAGGATCTCCAGACCCGTCCAGCGCATCCCGGGATCGAAGTCCACCTGGGCGGGCCGGGTCCTCGGGTGCCAGGTCCGCAGCAGATACTCCGCGTCGCGCTTCACGAAAGCGCTGTAGCGCGAACGCATCAGCGTCCCGGCGGTCGGCGCCGGGGCCTCACCCCGGTGGAACCGGCCACAGCACCCTTCGTACGTCTCCGCGGAACCGCACGGGCAGGAGGGGCTGTGCCCAGGGGCGGAGCCGCGCTGCGGCCTGGATCGCGAGGTACGTCGGGACATGGGGTCCATTCTGCTGCAGGGGCCCGCCGGCCCGACCCGGTGCCCCCGACCCCGTGCCCCGCCCCCTACGCCGACTCGGCGTTGGTGGGCGGGTGGGTCGGGCGGGCCGGGAGCTGGGTGGGCAGCGCGGGCAGGCGGGTGCCGTGCACCCATGCCTCGAACAGGGCGTCCAGGGGTTCGTCCGCGTACCGGTTGACATGGGCCGTGAACGTCGTCGTGGTCACCGCGCCGCCCCGGTGCAGCCCGGTCCAGCCGCGCAGCATACGGAAGAACGCCTCCTCGCCCAGCGCACAGCGCACCGCGTGCAGGACCAGACCGCCGCGCTCGTAGAGCCGGTCGTCGAACATCGACTTCCGGCCGGGGTCCGACAGCCGCAGATCCTGCGGCAGCGAGGACAGCAACCGGTGCGCCGCCGCGGCCAGTTGCTGGGCGCTGCGGCCACCGGACCGCTCCGACCACAGCCACTCGGCGTACTTGGCGAACCCCTCGTTCAGCCAGATGTGCCGCCAGTTGGCGATGGACACGCTGTTGCCGAACCACTGGTGGGCCAGCTCGTGCGCCACCAGCCGCTCCGAACCCCGCGCCCCGTCCACGTGGTTGGCGCCGAACAGCGACAACCCCTGTGCCTCCACGGGGACGTCGAGCTCCTCGTCGGTCACGACGACGGCGTACTCGTCGAACGGGTAGGGCCCGAAGATCTCCTGGAACAGGTCCATCATCTGCGGCTGCCGAGCGAAGTCCCGGGAGAACTCCGGCAGCAGATGGGCCGGGATGTGCCCGTGCTGCGGCACCCCGCCCGGACCGGGGTCGCCGAGCAGCACCGTCTGGTACTTGCCGATCGCCAGGCCGACCAGATAGCTGGACGTCGGCGCGGCCTGCTCGTACACCCAGGTCGTCGTGGACGCACGGGTGGTGCGGGTCAGCAGCCGGCCGCCCGCCACCACCGCGTACGCCGAGGGCGTGGTGACCGAGATCTGGTAGGAGGCCTTGTCGGCGGGCCGGTCGTTGCACGGGTACCAGGACGGCGCCCCGATCGGCTGGCTCGCCACCAGCGCCCCGTCCTCCAGCTCCTCCCAGCCGAGCCCGCCCCAGGGGCTGGCGACCGGCTTGGGGTTGCCCGACCAGTGCACCTCGACCGTGAACGCGGCGCCCGGGCGGACCGGCTTGGCCGGACGGATCCGGAGCCGGCCGCCGCGGTGCGTGTAGTGCGGCTGACGTCCGTCGACCCGAACCCGCCCGATCTTGAAGTCGGACAGGTTGAGGACGAACTCGGCCAGCGGCGACCGTCCCGCTATGGCGTTGATCCGTGCGGACCCCGCCAGGCGGTTCGGACCCGGGCGGTAGTCGAGCGCGAGCTCGTACCGGTGCACCCGGTAACGCCCGTCACCGTGTTCCGGAAAGTACGGATCCGAACCCGCCGCCTGCTGAACCGCCACTGCCGCTTCTGCTCCCTGCCCACTCAGGCCACTCTGTCGCTCAGCCGGTGCACCGCTCACCGACCCCGAGTGGCCCGCGTTCAGGGACGCCATGCCTCGATCGGGTTGCCGAGCCAGCGGGTGTCGTCCGGGACGGACTCCGCGGCCATGACGAGCGACGCGGGACCCAGGGTCGTACGGGCCCCGATCGTGCTGCCGGGCAGCACGATCCCGCCAGGGCCCAGCGTGGCGCCCTCACGGAGGACAACAGTATCCGTCCGCAAGATCCGGTCGTGGAAGAGGTGGGTCTGCAGCACGCAGCCGCGGTTCACCGTCGCCGCGTCCTCGAGGGTCACCAGATCGGTCTCCGGCAGCCAGTAGCTCTCGACCCAGACGCCCTTGCCGATACGGGCGCCCAGGCCCCGCAGCCAGGCCGTCATCACCGGCGTACCCGGCACGGAACCGGCCAGCCAGGGCACCGCCACGACCTCGACGAAGGTGTCGGCGAGCTCGTTGCGCCAGACGTAACCGCTCCACAGCGGGTGCTCACCCGTGTGGTGCCGGCCGACGAGCAGCCACTTCGCGAGGATCGACACCAGCCCGGCGACGGCTCCGGCCGCGAGCAGCACCAGACCGGACAGCAGCGGCGCCCAGGGCCCGAGCAGGCACAGCAGCGCCACCGTGCCGACCGCCAGCGCGGCGGAGCAGAACACGGGCACGATCCGGCACAGCTCCACCAGGCCACGCGCCCACAGCAGCCGGGCCGGCGGGTCGTAGGTCCGGCTCTGGTCGCCCTCGGAGGCGTTGCGCGGCAGCTTCACCGGCGGCAGCCCCAGATACGAGCTGCCCTTCTTGGCCTTCTTCGGTGTCGCCGACAGCACGCCCACGAGACCGCCGTCCGGCACGCTCCGCCCCGGCGCGGTCATCCCGGAGTTCCCGAGGAACGCCCGCCGCCCGATCTCCGCGCGCCCGATCCGCATCCAGCCACCGCCGAGCTCGTACGGCGCGGTCAGCGTGTCGTCGGCCAGGAACGCGCCCTCGCCGACCGTGGTGAGGCTCGGCAGGGCCAGCACGGTGGACACCTCGGCGCCCCGCCCGATCTTCATACCGAGCAGCCGCAGCCAGACCGGGGTGGCCAGCCCCGCGTAGAGCGGGAACAGCGTCTCGCGCGAGCGGTCCATCAGCTGGGTGACCGTCCAGGCCTGCCAGCCGATCCTGCTGTGCGTCGGATGCGTGCCCTCGCGCAGCCCCAGGCTCAGCAGGCGTACGGCGACCAGGATCAGCAGCGCGTACGCCGCCCCGAACGCCAGGGTCGCCGGGACGAGCGCGAGCGCGGCGCCCCGCACGGGCGCGGCCGGGTCGACCAGGGCGTGCGCCACCAGGAAGGCCGCCCCGCCCGCGATCAGCGGCAGCGCGGAGAGGGCGAGGCCGGTCAGGCCGTACATGACACGCCAGTACGTGCCCCGCTGCGGGCGTTCCTTGGGCCAGTTGCGCTTGGCCCTGCCCAGCTTGACCGCGGGCGCGCCCGCCCAGCGCTGGCCGGTCGGGATCTGCCCGGTGACCGCGGAACCCGGGGCCACCTCGGCGCGCTTGCCGACACGGGCGCCCGGGAAGAGCATGCTGCGGGTGCCGACGGTGGCGTGCGCGCCCACCTTGACCTGGCCGATCTCCAGCCGGTCGCCGTCCAGCCACCAGCCGGAGAGGTCGACCTCGGACTCCACGGCGGCGCCCCGGCCCAGCTTGAGCATGCCGGTGACCGGCGGCAGCGAGTGCAGGTCGACGTCCTGGCCGACCTTGGCGCCCAGCGCACGGGCGTACCGCTCCAGCCAGGAACCGGTCAGCGAGGTCGCCCCGGTGAACTCGGCCAGCCGCTCGGCGGTCCACAGCCGCAGATGGACACCGCCGCCGCGCGCGTACCGGCCGGGCTCGACGCCCCGCAGCAGCAGGCGCGCGCCGCCGGCGGCGATCGCCAGGCGTCCCGGCGGGCTGAAGAGCGGCACCGCCCCCGCCGCGAGCAGCCACCAGGGGGCCGTCGGCAGCCAGGACCAGCCGGGCAGGAGGTTCCCGGCCGCGGCCAGCGCGATCGTCCAGCGCAGACCGAGCAGGGTGAACAGGGGGACGAGGAGGAGCAGTTGGATCACCTTGGCGCGGACCGGCACCGGGGCGATCGTGCGCTGGGCGCCGTCGTCCTGCACCGACTCCTCGAGCCGGCGGGCCAGCTTGCGCAGGGTCGGCTGCTGGTAGATGTCGAGGACGGCGGCGCTCGGGTAACGGGTGCGCAGCCTGGTCGTCAGCTGGGCGGCGGCGAGGCTGCTGCCGCCGATCGCGAAGAAGTCGTCGCGGGCGCCGGTGACCGGGATGCCGAGGACCTCCGTCCACTGCTCGGCGAGCCAGGCCTCGGTGCCGTAGAGCTGCTCGGCCGGGCCGCCGGTCTCCAGGCCCTCGAGGGGCCAGGGGAGGGCGTTGCGGTCGACCTTGCCGCTCGTCCGGGTCGGCAGGTCCGCGACCGGCGCGAGCAGCGGCACGAGCGCGGCGGGCAGTTCGGCGCGCAGCTTCTCGACGGCGGCCGCGTGGTCCCAGCCGTCCTGGGTGACGACGTAGCCGACGAGGAGCTGGTTGCCGCTGCGGGCGGTGCGCACCGCGGCGGCGGCGCCGGCGACACCGGGCAGCGCCTGCAGCGCCGCGTCCACCTCGCCGAGCTCGATCCGCCGCCCGCCGAGCTTGATCTGCTCGTCGGCCCGCCCCAGGAACACCAGCCCCTCGGGCTCGGCCTTCACCAGGTCACCGCTGCGGTACGCCCGCTCCCAGCCCAGCGATTCCAGGGGCGCGTACTTCTCCGCGTCCTTCTCGGCGTCCAGGTACCGGGCGAGGCCGACGCCACCGATCACCAGCTGGCCGCTCTCGCCCATGCGCACCGGCTCGCCGGCCTCGTCGACGACGGCGAGCTCCCAGCCGTCGAGCGGCAGCCCGATCCGGATGGGCTCCTCGCCGGACATGAGGGAGGCGCAGGCGACGACGGTGGCCTCGGTCGGCCCGTAGGTGTTCCAGACCTCGCGGCCCTCGGTCACCAGCCGCTGCACCAGCTCGGGCGGACAGGCCTCCCCGCCGAAGATCAGCAGGCGTACGTCGTTGAGGGTCTCGGGCTCCCAGAGCGCGGCCAGCGTCGGGACCGTGGAGACCACGGTGATCTCCTGCTCGACCAGCCAGGGGCCCAGGTCGGCCCCGCTGCGGACCTGGGAGCGGGGTACCGGCACCAGACAGGCCCCGTAGCGCCACGCGAGCCACATCTCCTCGCAGGAGGCGTCGAAGGCGACCGACAGGCCCGCCATGACCCGGTCACCGGGCCCGATGGGGTCGTCGGTGAGGAACAGCGCGGCCTCGGCGTCCACGAACGCGGCGGCGCTACGGTGGCTGACGGCGACGCCCTTGGGCTTGCCGGTGGAGCCGGAGGTGAAGATGATCCAGGCGTCGTGCTCGGCGCCGGGGCGGGCGGCGGGGACCTCGGCGCGGCCGGTGACGGTCAGCCGGTGCCGGGCGCCGACGACGGCCCGTACGCCGGCCTCCCCGAAGACCAGCTCGGCGCGCTCGTCCGGGTCCTCGGCGTCCACGGGGACGTAGGCGGCACCGGCCGCGAGGACGGCCAGGATGGCGACGTAGAGGTCGTTGGTGCCCGAGGGGACCCGGACGCCCACACGGTCGCCCAGGCCGACGCCCGCGGCGGCCAGGCTCCCGCGCAGCCGCTCCACCTCGGTGGCCAGCGCACGGTAGGTGAGACGGACGGTGCCGTCGTCCAGGGCGAGTTCGTCGGGGTAGGAGCGGACGGATGCGTCGAAGATGTCGACGAGCGTGCGCGGGGAGGCCGCCTGACCTCCGGAAAAGCGCGCGGTGTCGCCGAACTGCTGGTGGATCTCAGCGCTGAGCTCATCGTCGAGCAGGCCGAGAGCGCTGCTCTCGTGTGTGGCTGCCATCGGTCCTCGCGTCTCGAGCCCGGAAGCCTCCGGGGCGCTGGCGGGCCCGCAGGTCTGCCTGGGGTTGTCCTCCTCCAGCTCCGTAACAAGCCGGAAATTTTAGTACGACGCTAGGTTCGTGAGGCCGGATCGGCCACTCGGGAGGCCTGTCCGGGGCCGCCGCGAACCACCGGCACCCCGCTGACCTGCACCTTTCACTCAGAAGAGAGATGGCCCACACCGTCCGTGAAGACACCGTACGCGCATGGCTTGCTCAGTGCGGTCGACTCCATGAGAAGTGCTCGCAGAAATCAGACAGTGTTGTCTGTTTCATGGTTTCGGTGCAACGATGGCGGCGCTCGATAAGGCCGTCTCGTCGGAGAGGACGTGGTAGCGGATGCACCCCCGAGCTGAGCACACCCGTTATGAACTCATCCGTGCCGCCGCGCAGTTGATCAGGTGCACCGGGCTCCGGTCCGCCGGGCTGAACGCGATATCCCGCGACGCCGGGGTGAGCCGGGGAGCCCTGAACTTCCACTTCCCCACCAAGGGCGCCCTGGCCGCCTCCGTCTACAGCGAGGCCCACGCCGATGTGATCTCCATGCTGGACGCCGCCTTCGCCGGTGCGCCGGCCGAACCGGCGGCCCGCTTCGGCGACGCGCTGTGGCGCGCCGCCCTGGAGGATCCCGTGATCGGGGCGGGTCTGCGGCTGACGGCCGACGGCACCGAGGAGCCGGCCCCGAGACTGCGCGAGGAGGTGCTGGAGGCGCTGCACCAGCGCACCGAGGCATGGCTGCGGGACCGTCCGGACATGGGCGCGGTCGCGGACCTGGTCGTGGTGATCACCGCGGGCCTGGAGTCCCTGAGCCGGGTCAAGGTGCACTGGTGGGACCCGGACAGCTCCCTGCGGGTGTGGGACCTCGTACGGCCGCTGCTCGCTACGGCGGAGTCACCCGAAGGCGCAGCAGCAGACCCGGCACCGCGAGACCGGGAAGAACCAGCCGCCACATCGCCGACACCCGTTCCAGCAGGTCCCGGCGTTTCGAGTACACATGGGAAACCAGCTGCACACCGGTGAACGCGCCGACGATGAACTCAGTGGTCTCCTCTATGTCGAGCCCGGGCAGCAACTCCCCCTTCTGTGCCGCCAGTTGGAGCTGCCGGTACACCGCGTCCTCGGCCGCCCGGTAGGGACGGCTGCCGGGGCTGCGGAACGACGTCTGCTCCACCGTCAGCCGCACCCCCGCCCGCAGTATCGGGTCGGCCTGCAGCCGTCGGGCGTACTCGAAGGTCAGGTCGATGAGCGACTGCAGCCCGAGGTCCCGCTCCGGCGCCTTGAGCGCCTCGGACTGGGCGTCCACCAGGGCCACCGCGATCGATTCCTTCGACGGGAAGTGGTGGTACAGCGCTCCCCGGGTCAGTCCGCAGCGCGTGATGATGTCCGTCGTGCTGGCGCCCTCGTAGCCGAACTCGTCGAAGAGCTCGGCCGCGGCTTCGAGGATCGTCTGCCGGGTTCTGATGGCTCGTTCTTGACGCACCAATTCGTGGATCCTCTGCAAAAAAGACAGGTCGGCCTGTAGCGTACGACGCGACCGTTAGCACATGTGTACAGGGGACTGTTTTCGGAGACCACATTCATGCAAAAGGATCTCAAAGCGGACACGTGTACGGCTGAACAGGAAACACACCTTCAACATGAACGTCACACAACGGGGATGCGGCACCCGCGGAAGCGGCTGACACGGACCGTTCCCCGAGAGTACACACACCGGGCGGCGGTGGCCGAGGTCTTCCTCACGGACTGGGAACCAGGACGACCTGATGGTTTCGTGGTGAGCGCGCAGTGGCCCCGCGGGCACTCGTTCTTCGCGCCGCGCGCCGGCTGCCAGGACCCCCTCCTCGTCGCCGAGTCCGTCCGCCAGGTCGGCTCGCTCCTCGCGCACGCGGAGTTCGGTGTCCCCCTGGGGCATCAGTTCCTGATGCGCAGGCTGTCCTACACCGTCGCACCGGAGGGTCTGGCCACCGCCCCCGTCCCCACCGAGGTGGAGATGCGGGTGACCTGTCACGACCTGGCCAAGCGGGGCGACCGGCTCACCGGAATGCGGTACCGGACCAGGCTCGTGCGCGACGACCGCACGATCGGCTACGCCGAGGCGGAGTTCAGCTGTCTCACGCCCGCGGTCTACCGGCGGTTGCGCGGAGCGAGGCCGACCAGCGCGGAACGGGTGTGCGGCCGGGTCGTCGAGCCCGCCTCCGTGGGCCGCGCGCTGCTGTCCGACGTGGTGCTCCTCGAACCGGAGGACACCGGGAACCGCTGGCAGCTGCGCGTGGACACCCTGCACCCGATCCTCTTCGACCATCCCGTGGACCACGTCCCCGGCATGGTGCTGATGGAGGCCGCCCGCCAGGCGGCCCAGGCGGTCCACGCCGTGCCGGTGCTCACACCGGCCATGGACAGCGCCTTCCTGCGCTACGCCGAACTCGACGCCCCCTGCTGGATCGAGGCCGAAGTGGAGGAGTCCACCAAGGAGGGGCCGGCGCTGGTCAACGTGACCGCGACACAGAACGGCGATGTCGTGTTCACCGCGCAAGTCACCACATGGCACCTGTGACACCACGTCACGGCGATGGGCGTCATGAATCCGCCGGCCTCCTCGTCACGGGGGCCGGCGGTTTCGTCGGCGGCCGGGTGGTGCGCCACGCGGGCCGGCTGCCGGACGGGGGGCCGCCGTTGCGGGTGCTCGCCCACCGGCGCGCGCTTCCCGGGGCGCCCGGCGCGGTGGAGGTCGTCGCCGGCGATCTGGGCGATCCCGGATCGCTGCGCGGTCTGTGCGCGGGCGTGGGTACGGTCGTGCACTGTGCCTCGCTCGTCGGCGGCACCGAGGAGGAGTGCGAGGCCGTCAACGTCCGCGGCACCGAGGCCCTGGTCGAGGAGGCGCGGCGGGCCGGGGTCTCCCGCGTCGTCTATCTGAGCACCGCCTCCGTCTACGGGCGGGGCACCTTCCGCGAGGCGCGGCCCGAGGACCTGGTGCGCAACCCCGGCTCGCCCACCTCCCGCACCCGGGCCGCCGCCGAGGACCTGGTCCTCGCGGCCGGCGGCACGGTCCTGCGCCCCCACATCGTCTACGGGACCGGTGACCGCTGGGTCGGCCCCGGTCTCCTCGCCCTGGTCCGTGCGATCGGTGGCGGCATCCGGGGCCGGCCGGCCCTCGTCTCGGCCGTCGACGTGGACGATCTGGCGCGGCTCGTGCTCGGGGCCGCTCTCGCGCCCGGGGACCGGCTGACGGCGTCCGTGTACCACGCCAACCATCCGCGTCCGGCGACCGCCGACGCCCTGCTGCGCGGTTTCGCGGGGGCCGCCGGACTCCCGCTCGCCGAGGGCGTGGCGACCTACGAGCGGGCGGCGGAGCGGTTGCGGGCGCTGGGCCGTTCCACCAACCCGCTCGACATGATGGCCACGGATCACTGGTTCGCGAGCGACCGGATCTGGTCGGACCTCGGCCTGGCCGCGGGCGCGGGCTTCGAGGAGGGCCTCGCCCGGCACGCCGGCTGGTACCGGTCCACTCTGCGTTCCAAATAAAACAGGCAAGTCTGCCGCAGTGTGACGTCCTTGAAACCATGCCCGGGTAACCAGTCCATGTACGCCGGGCATCCCTTTGTGCCATTTCATACCCCATTTAGAGGGGGAATGGTGGGTTCCGGGTAGCGTCCGAACGTTCGAAAGTAGAGCGTTGACAAACAGGCAGTACTGTCTGTTAGTGTTCCTTCGTCAGTCAGACCTGCAGCGGGCCGCAGGCGGCAATTCCGCCCCCGCATCGACCGCGCCACACGTTGCACCTCGTCACTGACGCCCGGTTGCCGGGCGGACCGTGAGTCCGGGCGTGGTTTCTCCTGCCGCCGTCCTCGATCGCTCGACGGCGTGAAAAACAATCCGCACACACCAGGCGAAACGTCACTGGTGCCGTCGCGTCTACTTCACGATCCAGAAGGGATGATCAGTCATGCCTACGATCACCGTGGGAAGTTCCCGCATCCAGTACCGCGTCACCGGTTCCGGCCCGGCCCTGATGCTGGTCCACGGCGTCGGCAAGGGCGGCGAGGCGGCTTTCGGTCACCTGGTCGACACCTTCGCGCAGCGCAACACGGTCATCCTCCCCGACCTGTCCGGCAGCGAGGCCGCCGAGGACGACGACAGCGCTCTGACCATGGAGCAACTGGCCGACGAGGTCGCCGCCGTGATCGAGCACTCCGGGCTCGGCCCGGTCGACCTGGTGGGCTTCTCGCTCGGCGGGTCGGTCGTGGCGGCCACCGCGGCCCTCCACCCGGACAAGGTCCGGCGTGTGGTCCCGGTGGGCGGCCTCGTGCAGACGGACCGCTACATGGAGAACCTCATCGGCCTGACGCTGAGCCAGAAGCACGACCCCGTGGCCTTCGGCCGCGTGCTGACCACCACCGCGTTCAGCCCGAAGTACATCAACAGCCTGGCGGAGGTAGACGCGATGGGCGCGCATCTGAGCCCGTCGTCGGGACGTATCCGGCAACTGGAGCTGCTGGTGCGCACCGACATCCGGGACCTGGTCGGGAAGATCCAGGCGGACACCCTGGTCATCGGCTGCAACCCGGACGCTGCCGTGCCGACCCACCACTCCCGCGAACTGCACGCCGGGATCCCGAACGCGTCGTACGTCGAGTTCGACAGCGGTCACATGGTGCTCGTCGAGCAGCCCGAGGAGTTCGTGCGCGTGGTCGACGAGTTCCTCCACCAGCCCTGATCCACCGTCATGTCCCGCTGCCGGGTGGCGTCTTCGGGCGCGGACCCTTCGGCCGGCGCGCCCGCGGCCACCGGCGGCCCCCGCACGTCCGGTTCACAGAGATCAGGAGGAGCAGCGATGAGGATACTGCTGGCCGTCAGCAGCCACGACGTACTGGGAGACACCGGAAACAGGACGGGCTACAGCGTCTCCGAGGCGGCCCATCCCTACCACGTCTTCGTGTCCGCGGGCCACGAGGTGGACTTCGTCTCCGTGCGCGGCGGTGAGCCGCCGGCCGTGGTCTTCGACGGGGAGGAGGACGACCCGCAGATCGTGGCCTTCCTCGCCGACGAGACCGTACGGGCCGAACTCGCGGCGACCCGGCCCGCCGCCCAGGTCCGGGCGGACGACTACGCGGCGATCTTCTACGTCGGCGGACACGGCGCGATGTGGGACTTCCCCGACTCCCCGGACCTCGCCCGGCTCGCGGTCGGGATCTACGAACGCGGCGGCGTCGTCTCCGCCGTGTGCCACGGTCCCGCGGCGCTCGTCAACCTCCGTCTCTCCGACGGCTCCCTCCTCGTCGAGGGCAAGCGGGTCGCCTCCTTCACCAATGAGGAGGAGCAGACCCTCGGCCTCGTCGACGTCATGCCCTTCCTGCTGGAGGACCGTCTCAAGGAACGCGGCGCCCGCCACACCAAGGCGCCGAACTACGTCGCCCACACCGAGAGCGACCACCGCGTCCTGACCGGACAGAACCCCGCCTCGGCCGCGCCCCTCGCCGAACTCGTCGTGGCCGAACTCAAGAACGCGGCGGACACCCTGTCGCGCTGACCGACCCGTACGCCGCCCGTTTCCGGAAAGGGAGAGCACCATGCAGAACGTGATCCAGGTCGCGGGAATCATCGACCAGGCCGAAGCGGACATGATCATCGAGGAGGGGGCGGACTGGCTCGGGTTCGCGCTGCGCCTGCCCGCGAAGAACGAGGACCTCTCCGAGGCGGACGCCGCCGCCATCGTCAAGGCGATCCAGCCGAAGAACAAGGGCGTCATCATCACCTATCTGACCGACGCCGACGACATCAGCGCGTTCTGCGCCGAACTGGGCGTCGGCGCCATCCAGTTGCACGGCGATGTCGCGCCCGCCGAACTGCGCCGGCTGCGGACCGTCGCCCCGGACCTCTTCCTGCTGAAGAGCCTGGTGGTCAAGGCCGACAACATCGACGAGCTGACCAAGACGGTCGACGGCGCGGCCGAGTTCGTCGACATGTTCATCACCGACAGCTTCAACCCGGCGACCGGCGCCAAGGGCGCCACCGGCCTGGTCCACGACTGGGACGTCAGCGCCGAGCTGGCCCGGATCTCGCCCCGGCCGCTGATGCTGGCGGGCGGTCTGAACCCGCACAACGTCGCCGAGGCCATCGAGAAGGTCCGCCCCGCGGCCGTGGACGCGCACACCGGCCTCGAGGGCGCCTCCGGCCGAAAGGACCGCCTCAAGGTCCGCACCTTCGTCGCAGAGGCGCGGAGGGCCTTCGCCCGGATCGCCGGCGAGGCCGGGTCGAGGTGACGGGCATGGCCACCGAGGCGACCGCGCTCCAGGACACCGTTCATCTCCTGCCGCAGACCAAGCGGTTGCGCGCACTGCACAGCGTCATCCGTGACCGGCACGCCGAGCGCGGGGACTTCGTCCCCCACGCGGGCCGGATCATCCGCCAGTTGATCGAGGCGGGCCTCGAACTGCTGCCGTTCGAACCGTATGACGTGCAGACCCCGGTCGGCAGGACCTACCACGGCCTGCGCCTGGCACCCGAGATCTGCGGGGTCTCCGTGGTACGGGCGGGGGACAGCATGGAGACGGAACTACGCGCGATGATGCCGGAGGTCCGGCTCGGCAAGATCCTCATTCAGCGCGACAAGGTGACCAAGCTGCCGCGCCTGTACTACTCGGCGCTGCCGTCCGACATCGCACGCCGTCATGTGCTGCTGCTCGATCCGATGCTCGCCACCGGCGGCACCGCGCTGGCCGCGATCGACGTCCTGCGCGAGCGGGGCGTGCCCGAGGAGCACATCGTGTTCGTCAACCTGCTCTCGGCGCCCGAGGGGATCAGGGCCGTCCGGGAACACTGCCCGCACGTGCGGATGGTGACGTCGTCCATCGAGGAACGCCTGGACGAGAACGCCTATATGCAGCCGGGCATCGGCGACTTCGGCGACCGCTACTTCGGGACGGACCTGCCGGCCTGAGCGCCCGGCCGTCCGCACTCATCCAAGGAGCACACCCATGACCACCCCGGGTGCCGACGGCGTCACCAGGACAGCCGTCATCTACTACTCCGGAACCGGCAATGTGCACAAGCTCGCCACGGCCGCGGCCGAGGCGGCCGAGAAGGCCGGCGCGCACACCCGGCTGCGCCGGATACCCGAGTACGTCAACGAGTCCCTCGCGCCCGAGTTCGCCGAGTGGACCGAGGCCTGGGCGGAGAACGCCGAAGCCATCAAGGACGTACCCACCGCGAGCGTCGACGACCTCGACTGGGCGGACGCCATCCTGCTGGGCGGCCCCGGGCGCTTCGGCCTGATTCCCGCACCGCTCAAGCACTTCATCGACCAGGCCTGGCCGCTGAACGCGCGGCGCGGGCTGGTCAACAAGGTCATGTCGTCGTTCACCTCGACCGGCGCCCCACACGGCGGTCAGGAGAGCACGATCCTGTCCCTGAACAACGTCTTCTACCACTGGGGCGGAATCATCGTGCCGCCCGGCGTCACCGACGACATCGTGATGGCGCCGAGCAACGGCAACCCCTACGGGGTCAGCTCGGTCTCCGGCCGGCAGGCGATCCCGGGGCGGCTCGCGGAGAACGTCACCGAGGACAACCTGGCCGCGATCGCGTACCAGACCCGGCGCGTGGTGGAGATCGCCTCGGCACTGCGGCTCGGATTCGCGGCCGGCGTGTGAGATCGCCCAGGGGCGCGGCCCTTCCCGAAGGGCCGGCCCCTGTCACTCATCCGATGGGGGAACGAGAAGATGCCAGACAACGGACTGGGGCCGGAGCCTTCCCGGCACACGACCCTTCCCGATCTGCTCCGCGCGCAGGCGGCCCGCCGGCCTGACGACACGGCGGTCGTGTACGGCGAGGGCCGGCTGACGTACCGCGAACTGGTCCGCGAGAGCGGCCGGTTGGCCGGCTGTCTGCACCGGCACGGCGTGCGCCTCGACGACCGCGTCGGTCTGTTCGTGGAGCCGTCGCCGGAGCTGATGACGGGTGCCTGGGGAATCCTGTTCGCGGGCGGAGCCTATCTGCCGCTGTCGCCGGAGTACCCCGAGGAACGCCTGCGCTACATGATCGAGGACTCCGCCACCCGGGTCATCCTGACCCAGGCGGACCTGGTGGACCGGCTTTCCGCGCTGGCGCCCGAGGGCACGGTGATCGTCACCGTGGAGGACGCCGAGGGTTTCGGCCCGGCGCCCACCCGGCCGGCCGCGGAGAACCTGGCGTACGTCATCTACACCTCCGGCAGCACCGGCAGGCCCAAGGGCGTGACGATCGAACACCGCAGCATCGTCAGCCAGATGCGCTGGCTCGCGGCGGCCTACGGGCTGGACGGGTCCAAGACCGTCCTGCAGAAGACGCCCATGAGCTTCGACGCGGCCCAGTGGGAGATCCTCGCGCCGGCCTGCGGTGCCGTGGTCGTGATGGGCAGCCCCGGCATCCACCGGGACGCCGAGCGGCTGATCCACACCATCAGGACGCACCAGGTCACCACGCTGCAGTGCGTGCCCACCCTGCTGCAGGCGCTCCTGGACACCTGCGAACTGCCCACCTGCACCTCGCTCACCCAGATCTTCACCGGCGGCGAGGCGCTGACCAAGTCGCTCGCCCGGGAGTGCCTCGACACGATGCCGCGGTGCGAGCTGGTCAATCTGTACGGGCCGACCGAGTGCACGATCAACTCGTCGGCGTTCACCGTGGACCGGGCCGGTGTCGGCGACGGACCGAACTCCCTCTCCATCGGCGCCCCGGTGCACGGCACCACGTACCACATCCTCGACGCCCAGGGGTCCGAGGCGGCCGTCGGCGAGGTCGGTGAGCTGTGCATCGGCGGGATCCAGCTGGCGCGCGGCTATCTGCACCGGCCCGAGCTGACCGAGCAGCGGTTCGTGAACAACCCGTTCGGTGAGGGCAGGTTGTTCCGCACCGGTGATCTGGCGTACTGGAACGCCGACGGCACCGTCCAGTTCGTCGGCCGGGCGGACAACCAGGTGAAGCTGCGCGGCTTCCGCGTCGAACTGGACGAGATCAAGCTGGCGATCGAGACCCACGACTGGGTCAAGCACGCAGCGGTGCTCGTGAAGGAGGACCCGCGCACCGGTTTCCAGAACCTGATCGCCTGTGTGGAGCTGAATCCCAAGGAAGCGGCCCTGATGGACCAGGGCAACCACGGCGCGCACCACCAGTCCAAGGAGAGCAAGCTCCAGGTCAGGGCGCAGCTGTCGAACGCGGGCGTCCGGGACGCGGGGCAGCTGGCCGGCCGGCCGGTCGTCGAACTGCCGGGCCGTACGCCCGCGTCGGCACAGCGCCGCCAGGCCTTCGCGCGCAAGAGCTACCGCTTCTACGAGGGCGGCAAGGTCACCGAGGAGGACATCCTCCAACTGCTCGCCCGCCGGGTCACCGGCGGACGCCCGCGCGCCCTCTCCGACCTCGGCCGCACCGAACTCGGCGAGATCCTGCGGTACTTCGGGCAGCACCTGAGCGAGGAACGACTGCTGCCGAAGTACGGCTACGCCTCGCCCGGATCGCTCTACGCCACCCAGCTCTACCCGGAGATCGCGGGGATCGGCGACCTGCCCCCGGGGATCTACTACTACCACCCGGTCGACCACCGGCTGGTGCTGATCACCGAGACCCCGGGCGCCCCCGGACCGAGCGTGAAGCTGCACTTCCTCGGCAGGAAACAGGCCATCGAACCGGTCTACAAGAACAACATCCGCGAAGTGCTGGAGATCGAGACGGGCCATATGGTCGGCCTGTTCGAGGAGATCCTGCCGCCGTACGGCCTCGACATCGTGGGTCTGGAGTTCGCCCCGGGCACCAAGGACCGCCTCGACGTCGCCGAGGAGGACTACTACCTCGGCACGTTCGGACTGGTCCCGTACGCCGGACCCAGGACCGAGGACTCGCCGGACGTCTATGTCCAGGCCCACCCCGGGAAGATCGACGGCCTGCCGGCCGGTCTGTACGCCCACGCGGACGGCCGACTCGAGCGGATCTCGTCCGAAGTCGTCCTGCGCAAGGAGGTCATCGCCATCAACCAGGCGGTGTACGACCGCGCGAGCCTGGGCATCTCGGTGGTCAGCCGGGCCGGCCGGGACTGGCGGCGCTACATCGATCTCGGCCGCACGCTGCAGCACCTGTCGATGAACGACGTGGGCCTCGGGTTCATGTCGTCCGGGTACAGCTCGAAGAGCGGTGCCGACCTGCCGTCCGCCCGTAAGATCGACGGCATCCTGCGCGAACTCGGCCGGGCCACCGGGCCGTCGTACTTCTTCGTGGGCGGCCGGGTGAGCGAGGAACAGCGGCTGCACGAGGGCATGCGGGAAGACGTCGTCCATATGCGGGGCCCGGCGGAGATGATCCGCGAGGACCTGGTCAACTTCCTGCCGGACTACATGATCCCGAACAAGGTCGTGGTCCTGGACGAACTGCCGGTGACCGCCAACGGCAAGATCGACGTCAAGGCGCTCGCCGCCTCGGACAGGACCGACGCGGGCACCGACGACCGTCCCTTCGTGGCGCCCCGCACCACCGTCGAACGCAGGATCGCCCAGCTGTGGAAGAAGGCGATGAAGCGGGAGACCGTCTCGGTCCAGGAGGACTTCTTCGCCTCCGGCGGCAACTCGCTGATCGCGGTCGGGCTGATCAACAGGATCAACCGTGAACTCGGGGCGGCGCTGCCGCTCCAGGTGCTGTTCGAGTCCCCGACGATCGAGGCGCTCGCCCGGCGGGTGCAGGGCGGGGACGAGGTGCGCTCCTCCCGGCTGGTCCCGCTGCAGCCCGAGGGAGCGGGGAAACCGGTCTTCTGCTGGCCGGGCCTGGGCGGTTACCCCATGAACCTGCGTCTGCTGGCCGAGCGCATGGGCACCGACCGGCCCTTCTACGGAGTGCAGGCGCACGGCATCAACCTGGACGAGGAACCGCATTTGACGATCCGTCAGATGGCGGCCGACGACGTCGGGATCATCAGGCGGCTGCAGCCAGAGGGCCCCTACACGCTGTGGGGCTACTCCTTCGGGGCGCGCGTCGCCTTCGAGACCGCTTACCAGCTGGAACAACTGGGGGAGCGGGTCGAGCAGGTGGTCCTGATCGCACCCGGATCGCCCAAGGTCCGCTCCACCTGCGGCCTGGAACGCAACGCCACCTACGCCAACAAGGCCTATGTGCGGATCCTGTTCTCGGTCTTCGCCGGCACCACCAGCGGCCCCCTGGTGGACGAGTGCCTCGCCGTCGCCCAGGACGACAAGACCTTCGCCGAGTTCGTCAGCACGCGCTTCCCGGGGCTCGACATCGACCTGGCGCTGCGGATCATCCAGGTGGTCGGGACGACCTTCGAATTCAGTTACACCTTCCGTGAACTGACCGAACGTCAGATCGCCGCGCCCATCACCGTCCTCAAGGCGCGGGGCGACGACTACTCGTTCCTGGACGGCGTCGACGGCTACGCGGCCGCACCGCCGACCATGGTCGACCTGCGGGCCGACCACTACTCGATCCTCAAAGATCCCGACGTCGAGGAGCTGGTGACGGCCCTGCGACGGCGTCCGGACCTCCGGAAGGAGACCGTCATGCCACACGTCAACATCAAGCACTTCCCGGTTCCGCTCAGCGACGAGCAGCACTACCGTCTCGTCTCGGCCGTGACCGAAGCGGTGAGCACGGCCTTCGGCTGCGACGAGGACGTGGTGTCGATAGCGATCGAGCCGATCGCCAAGGACCGCTGGAACGAACAGGTCTACATACCGGAGATAGTGAACCGGCGGCACATACTCAGCAAGGTGCCGAACTACGGCCCGGACGCCGGCTGAGCCGATGACCACCGACTTCCCACGACACCGGCAGATCCCCGTCGAGTTCAGTGCCGAGGTGAGCGACGCCCTCCACGAGGGGCGTCCCGTGGTGGCACTGGAGTCCAATGTCATCACCCATGGCCTGCCCTATCCGGACAACGCCGCCACCGCCCGGAAGGTGGAGGAGGCGGTCCGGGCCGGCGGTTCGGTCCCGGCCACGATCGCCGTGGAGAGGGGCCGGATCAAGGTCGGCATGACCGACGCCGACATCGACCGGTTCGCCTCCACCCCCGGCATCCCCAAGGTCAGCAGCAGGGACCTGCCCGTCGTCCTGGCCCAGGGCCGGATGGGCGCGCTGACCGTGGCCTCGTCCCTGGTGGCGGCCGAGCTGGCGGGCATCCCGTTCTTCTCCTCGGCCGGTATCGGCGGGGTGCACCGGGGCGCCGAGAAGACCATGGACGTGTCCTCCGACCTCATCCAGTTCACCCGCTCCAAGGTCGCGGTGGTGTGCGCGGGCGCGAAGAAGATCCTCGACCTCGGCCTGACGCTGGAGTACCTGGAGACCCAGTGCGTGCCCGTGGTGTCGTACCGCTCCGACGACTTCCCGGCCTTCTACTGCGTCTCCAGCGGGCTGCGCAGTCCGCTGCGGCTGGACGACGACGACGTGATCGCGCGGTCGATCGAGAACCACTGGGCGCTGGGCAACCACAGCTCCTTCCTGATCACCACACCCGTGCGGCCCGAGGACGCCATCGACGGCGACGAGGTCGACGCCGCCCTCACCGAGGCCATGCGCGCGGCCGAGCGGGACGGGGTGCGGGGACCGGCGATCACGAAGTACCTGATGCGGGCGGTGGACCGGGCCACCGAGGGCCGCTCGTCCAGGGCCAACATGGCCGTCCTCGTCAGCACGGCCGAGGTCGGCGGCAGGCTCGCCGCGGCACACGCAGAGTACCTGAAGGGTGTGCGCGGCTGATGGGCACCGAGAACATCAAGCTCTTCGCCGGGCGCAGCCATCCCGAGCTGGCCGAGGAGGTGGCCAAGCATGTGGACGTGGCGCTGACACCGCAGTCGGTGTACGACTTCGCCAACGGCGAGATCTTCGTCCGGTTCGAGGAGTCGGTGCGCGGCAGCGACGCCTTCGTCCTGCAGAGCCACGCCGCGCCCATCAACCAGTGGATCATGGAACAGCTGATCATGGTGGACGCGCTGAAACGCGCGAGCGCCCGCCGGATCACCGCGATCATGCCGTTCTACGGCTACTCCCGCCAGGACAAGAAGCACCGCGGCCGGGAGCCGATCTCCGCCCGGCTGATGGCCGACCTGGTCAGGACGGCGGGAGCGGACCGGATCATGACCGTCGACCTGCACACCGCCCAGATCCAGGGCTTCTTCGACGGACCGGTCGACCATCTGCTCGCGCAGAACCTGCTGGCCTCGTACGTCGGCGACAGGTACGGCGACGCCCCCGTCACCGTGGTCTCCCCGGACGCCGGGCGGACCAGACTGGCCGAGAAGTGGGCCGACCATCTGGGCGGCCGGCCGATCGCGTTCGTGCACAAGACCCGGGATCCCGACCGGCCCAACGAGGCCGTGGCGAACCGGGTCGTGGGCACGGTGACCGGCCAACTCTGCGTCCTCATCGACGACATGATCGACACCGGCGGCACCATCGCCAAGGCCACCGAGATCCTGCTGGCCGAGGGAGCCGCCGACGTCGTCGTCGCCGCCACCCACGGCGTGCTCTCCGACCCGGCCGTCGAGCGGCTGTCCGGCTGCGGGGCACGCGAGGTGGTCGTCACCAACACCCTGCCGATCCCCGACGCCAAGCGGTTTCCGAAACTCACCGTCCTGTCCATCGCCCCCCTCCTGGCGAGGGCGATCCGCGAGGTCTGCGCGGACGGCTCGGTGACCAGTCTCTTCGACGGCCACGCCTAGGGCCCTTCTGATGGATCTCCGCGGCGTCACGGCGTCCGGCACGCACGCTCGCCGCACGGCGCGAAGGGACAGGTGGCTCCGCCACATGACCCTTCACACCGCACGCCGATCGCACGCACCGGACGC
>NZ_JBEXCS010000028.1:0-94058 GCF_040605395.1 Streptomyces sp. NPDC005648
CTCGGCCAGATCAGCCCGATCACCTACGAACAGCGATCAACTACGCTGGCCACCGCCGCATGACAATCGGTGTCCACGATCACGGGGAAGGCCCCAGACTCGTTCCGGCTCGAGCGCCACTAGCGAGACCCAATGCTTCGGCTATGACGCCCTCGACCGTCTCACCACGGCTTGGACCGCCACCGATTCCTGCTCGGCCACTCCTACAAGCAGTGACCACAGCACGGTCGGTGACGGCATCACCGGAGGCGTGTACTGGACCAGTTGGACCTATGACGCCATCGGCAACCGGGACACCCAGACCCAACACGTGGTATCGGGCACCGGAAGCGACACTGTCACCACCAGCGCCTACTCCAGCAGCCAGCCCAACACCCTGACCGGCACGACCGCCACAGGTGGCTCCACCGCATCCACCAGCTACGGCTACGACAGCGCCGGCAACACCACCAGCCGCGACACCACCGCTGGCGACCAGACCCTCGTCTGGAATAACAGCGGGCAGCTGACCAGCATCTCGAACAGCACAACCGGCACCTCCACCAGTTACATCTACGACGCCGACGGAACCCTGCTGCTGCAGATCGACCCGACCGCCACCACCCTGTACCTCGGCAGCGAGCAGATCACCCTCAACGACTCCGCGGGCACGGCGACCGGCATCCGCTACTACTCACTTCCCGGAGCTACCGCTGTCCGTACTGGAACCGGCACCAACTACGGTTTCGAACTCGCCGCAGACCAGCACGGAACCAACACCCTCTACCTCGACTACACCGCCCAGACGCCCACCTGGCGCCAGTTCGACCTCTACGGCAACGCTCGTGGCACCACCACTACTTGGGCTGACAACCGCACCTTCCTGAACAAGACGACCGACACCACTACCGGCCTCACGGACATCGGTGCCCGAGAATACGACCCGGTCACAGGGCGCTTCATAAGCCTCGACCCCGTCTTCGACACGGGCGATGCCCAGTCCCTCAACGGCTACGGCTATGCCGACGGCGACCCGGTCAACCTCTCCGACCCGACGGGAATGGATAACTGGTGGGCCGACCCCACCATGAACAAGCCCCTTTCCAAGGGCGGCACACCGATCTCACAGAAGCTGGCCAACGAGCAGGGCTTCGGTGACAGCTGCAACGCCAGTAATTGCTCTGACTTCGATCCGAAGGCGAAGCCGAGCTACGCGAGGAGCGCGGCCGTCCAAGCGGCAAAGGCGAAAGAAGCATATGAGGACGATCGCCAGATCGAAGAGATAAACGGCAAGAAGTCGGTGTCCGGTGCCGTCGCCATCGCCGATGAGGGTTGGGAGACCGAGCAGTATCTCGCAGCTGCGCAACGGGTCCGGGACGGTGTAATGGCGCAGCTGCACCTGTTGCGTGAATCGGGGGAGATCTCCTCTTCCCAGTTCAACCGGTTCAGTACCATCACCGTTGCCTGGGATGAGAAGAAGGGCATGATCTACTGGGGTGCCCTCAAGTCGGCGAGAAAGGGGAAAAGCGAATTCTGCGCCGAGGACTTGTGTGACTTCGAAGCGGAGAACCATGGCTCTGCGCCAGAAGATCTGCAGTACACGGAGGCCATCCGTCCACGTGCGGCCGAAACTGTGGAAATATGTGTGCGGTGCCAAAGCTCTCATGAACTGGAGCAGTTCAAGGCGTCCGGTGCAGAGATGGAGGCCGGAGGGCGGCTGGCTGCCCAGCAGGAGTCCGAGGCAGTCGCGCAGGCAGAAGCAGAGGCGCAAGCCGAGGCTGAGGCCGAGGCCCTAGCTGAGGGGATGGCGATGGGATTCGAGGACGAATGATTCCTGAGTCGCTGGTCGTTGCCGCTCCGCACTGATGTGTGGCGCCCGGAATATCCCGGGCGCCACTTTTATCGTGTCAAGTATTTTGTCAGGATGGAGAGTTGCTGGTAGAGGAAGGCGCGTTGCGCAGCCAGCTGTAACCGTCGGGAAGTTCGCTTCCCGGATGGACGAAGGACCAACCTTTCCGGTCGGCTGGAGTGATGACCGGTCGGCGCAGAATCTCACCGAACCAGTCGGCGGCGATCCGGCCCAACTCGGCTGGGCTCCCGGATGCCTCGATCGCTTGCACGGTCGAGCTCTCCTGTGGTGCATAGGTCTGGTTGTGCACCTCGCTGCATGAAAGCCGGTCGCCCACCAGGAAGGCCCCCACTGTCAACAGGACACGTTTGCCGACTCCACTCACGTCAACGATGAGTTGCAACTCGCCCTCATCGTCTTCGGCTTCCTCCTCCAGGTCCTCGCCGGGCTCGTATACGATCACAGCCGTCTGGGCTGGCCGGCATTCCGGCCAATCTTGCGCATAAGGCCTCACTGCGGCCAAAAAGCTCTTCTGCCTGTCATCTACTTCGACGTCGTCGACTTCGAACCACTCCTCGTGCATTGCGTCAGTCTATCTATTGTGCCCGCCGCTGGTCTCGGCAACTCCACCCCGGTTCTGAGCGTCATTGGGGCGTGGCCTGCAGAGGGAATCGCGTCTGCTGCACACTATTTGTTCGGCAGCCTGTACTGCTGCCCCTCCATGCACCATCTCGGCTCGCAAGTACAGCTGACCCTTCAGTCGTAGATCGGCGTGCTCGCTGTAGTTCGTGGCGTGCTCGTGGGCGGTGGCCGGGCGGAGTCCTGGCGTCGTCTGCGGTGGCAGGCCCGGGCGATGGCCTGGTGGAGGCGGCGCCATCGCGACCAGTGCAGACCGTGGCGAATCCGTCCCTCACGAGTTGGGTGACGGTCCATCAGGAAGAGGAGGCGGGCGATCTAGAAGGCGGTCAGGGTGACTGGGGCGAGTCCACCGAGGACGGTGGGGTCACTGCGGGCCCCCTGTGTGGGACGGACCGGACTGCTCGCCCCGGCGTTCGGCGGCGGCCTGGACGGCCAGGAACGCCGCGGCCAGCTGGGAGGGGGTGATGTGCCGGTACCAGCCGTGGACGGCCACGCCGCAGGATTGGCTCAAAATCCCGGTTGAATGGGACGGTGTAAAGTCCAGCGCCCCCTTCGAATACTTCCTCGGCCGGACGGGACAACGGGTCGCGGCAGAACCGCGATGGACTGATTGGTTCATCTCGCTCGGTGTTGAGGAGATCTGGCACTTTCCCCTCTACACCACACAGAGAGCCGATCCCAAGATCCGAAAGGGGCGTCGAAAAATCCAAGCAGAATTCACACGGACCCCTGACGAACTCTGGCGTCCAGGACTGTCCGACGAAGAAAACGCCGAGGCGGAAGTGCGAGAGCTCCTACAGAGCACTTACGACGCCCTCGCTACCGGAAGAAAAATCGAGTAATATCAGACATGTCGAGAAGGTACGGCTCTCGTAACTCATTTGGCACCGGTATTTGCCAGACCGCGCACAGGCGACCAGAGGCCCTACCCGTAGCGGGGTTGGGACTCTTTCGTCGCAAGGTCGGTGCGGTGGAGGCGTTTTCGCCTTCCGGTGTTGCGCTGGATTACCCCCTCGGCTGGCGCTCGGAGCATCTGCCGGCTGGCGTCTCTGGGGCCAGGATGGGGCCGGAAGGATGGTGAAACCCAGGGAATGATCACCATAGCCCGGGTATGCCCATGCCTTCTGACCTGCGTAGACGGTGAGAAGAGGGGGCACCAGTGAACCATGGGGAAATGATCTTGCGAGCTTGTAATGCGTAGGTCGTCGGTTCGAATCCGACAGGGGGCTCTTTTCATGCCCAGCCCAGACAGCGTCTGATCTGGGCTTTCTCGTTCAGCGGATGCGGCGGCGGCGTTCACGTAGCGGCAGGTCCGGCTGATCTGGGTGTGGCGGAGGATCTCCATGATCGTGGTCATGCCGACTCCCGGCTCGTTCAGGATTGTGTCGGCGGTGTGGCGGCTCCCGTCGTAGAGGCGACGGTCGTCGATCCCGGCTTCGGCGAGTAGCTCCTTGAAATCCTCGTAGCCCTGTCGGGGGTCGAGCGGGCGCCCGTCCTCCCGTGCGAACACGACGTGGTGTTCCTGCCACAGCTCTCCGGCCGGGGTTCGCATAGATGGGAAGTTGACGGCGGAACAAATTAGGAAAGAGTCAATTTGAAGATGCAGCCCTTGCCCACGCGTGTCATGTTGGAAGAGCAGGGTGGTTGATTTCTGAGCGTAGGGGGCAGGCACAGTAGGTACCTCCCGGACGGGCCGGTTCAGGAGCGGGGAGAGGTGTCCTTTTCTAGGACATCTTGTGCTCACCAGGCCGAGCAACTTTGACGTTCCCCAGGGGTGAGTCATGTCCAGAAGTGTTCGGAAGCGCGTTCCCCGAATCGTCAGTGCATCTTGTTTCGTCGCGGCATTTGCACTTTCAGCGACGAGCGGTGCTTCGGCCGTCGCCCAAGAATCGGAGCACCTCGCGGTATCGCCGTCGGTAACTAGACGGCCTTCGCCAACAAAAAAGCCCGGGAATACAAAAGTCGTGATACCAAACCTCGGTGGAAAGCCTCACGAGGATGTATTCGTAAACGAGGTCGCGAAGCTCGGCAGCAAAGTCCACAAGGGCGATGTTTTGGCTGAGGTCGACACTGTAAAGGCGAGCGCTGAAATCGAAGCTCCCGTTTCTGGCGTAGTTGTCAAAGTCTGCCTCAAAAGGGGCGCAACGGCGCACGTGGGAGATACTATTGCCGTGATTGGACCCTCACTCAAGGCGAAACCCAAGGCTCACTGCTGAAAGGCGCGGCGGGGGCCTGACAAGAGGAAGGTCCGCAGGGCGCTGAGCGTCCTGCGGACCTGGTGTGGGCCGGGTACCGGTACAGCGCTTACGCCTTCAGGGCCACGCCCGCGTACATGGCGACGTCCGAGTCCTTGACGTCTCCCTCGGTGCCGGGGAGAGGGCGCCAGCGGTGGACGAGTGTCACGCCCGGCTCGACGAGTTTCAACCCGTCGAAGAACGGCTGGACCTCTTCCTTGGTGCGGTTCCGGGCGGGCATGCCGCGCTTGGTGTACTCGGCGACCACGCTGCCGATCGGCTTCGGGCTGGAATCGGTGGTGACCGTGGACAACGCGAGGTAGCTGCCGGGCGCGAGCGGTTGCAGGTATCGCTTGACCAGGTCGTACGCCTTCTGGTCGTCGAGGACGAACTGCAGTACCGCGATGAGCGACAGCCCGACGGGTCGGTCGAGGTCGAGGGTGTCGTTCAGTTCCGCGGAGCTGAAGATGGCGTCCGGGTCGTGCATGTCGGCATGGATGTAGGAGATACGGCCTTCAGGGGTGCCGGTGAGCCGGGCTCCGGCGTGGGCGAGGACGATGGGGTCGTTGTCGACGTAGACGACCCGGGCGTTCGGGGTGACTTCCTGGGCCACCTCGTGGAGGTTCGGGGAGGTCGGAATGCCGGTACCGATGTCCAGGAACTGGTCGATTCCCTGTTCCGCAAGATGACGCACGGCACGGTGCATGAACTTGCGGTTCTCATGCATGGATATCTGCAGGCTGGGCCAGGCGATGAGCATCTGCTCCGCCGCCGCCCGGTCAGGGGGGTAGTTGTCTTTTCCTCCGAGAATGTAGTCGTAGACCCGCGCCGTATGTGGAACGCTCGTATCGATCTGCGGGGGTTCATAGCCCAGAGGTCGATTGGTCCAGTTCGTTTCGTCGGCCACTCGCGTACTCCTCCTGATTACCGGTCCGATCAGGCCGGCAGGCTGGACTGTCCGGCCTCCCAGCCGTCTGCGAAGACATCGAGCTCGATCTGCGTGAAGATCAGCGCCGGCCCGTCAGGATCAGTCGACTGGCGGACGGCGAAACGGCCGTCGGGCAGTTTCCTGACTTCGACGCAGGCGCCGCCGTTGCTTCCGCTCCACGGCATGTGCCAGCCTTCCGTCCCCAGCTCCTGAACAGCATTGTGTATGCGATTCACGGGACTACAGCTCCTTGCGAATATCACCGAGGAATTCCACGGTACGTTTTACTGGAAGGGCCTGCGCAGCCATCCGGTCCAGCGCTTCCTGGTAATTCGTGACGTCGTCGTACTCGTCGAGATACACCGCGCCGACGAGATTCTCGATGTAGGCGATGTCCGAGATTTCCTCGTGTGGGAACCGGAAGATGTGGAACGGCCCGTACATACCCTCGTGCGCGCACAGCCCGAAGGGCATGATCTGGAGTTTGATCTGCGGCAGTTCGGTCGCCTCGATGAGGCGGTCGATCTGTCTTCGCATCACGTCGGGCGGGACCATGGGGCGGCGCAGCACCGTTTCGTCCATCACCACCCACAGTTCGGGCGGCCGGGGCCTGCTGAGCAGTTTCTGGCGCTCCATGCGCACGACGACCCTCTGCTCGGCCTCCGCCTCCTGCTTGCCGTGGAGGCCGGCGCTCAGGATGGTCCGCGCGTACTCCTCGGTCTGGAGCAGCCCCGGGACGTAGTGCGGTTCGTAGACCCGGATGAGGCTGGCCTCTTCCTCCAGGCTGACGTAGGCGCTGAACCAGGCGGGCAGGGCGTCCCGGTGGCGGTGCCACCAACCCGGCTGGTTGGCCTCCTTCGCCAGGGCGAGGAAGGTCTGGGCCTCGTCCGCGGGGACTCCGTACGCCCGCAACAGGGCCTGGACGTACGGGAGTTTCCACTTGCCCTTGGCGAGTTCCATCCGACGGATCGTCAGGTGATTGACGTCGAGCACGAGTGCGGCGTCATCGAACGACATCCCGGCGTGCACGCGCAGATCGCGCAGGCGCCTGCCCAGGACCATCAATCGTACGGTCGAGGCGCCGGCCGTCAACTGAGCTGGAGTCATCTACCGCCCCCTCGCACTGGCTCCATCGAAAGAGTGTGCCACTCCGCTGTGCGCCGACTTCCTGACTGCGTATCTGCTGACTGTGTCTCGGTGAAATTATCACGGCGCACCTTGCTTCGTGACCATGTCGGCGGGCATAGTGATGTCGTGACCATGTTCACTCAAGCGTGGCAGTCCCCCGCCTCGCAGGCCTGGGCACCGGATCTCCCCGTGAAGCCCCGCATCGCACATCCCGTGTGTGGGGCGGAGGCGTGCCGCTTCAGTGACATGACCTTCCAGCCCGCTCCGTCGCCTCCGGACCTGACCTTCGAACTCCCGGCCCACATCACGTCGGTCGGCGAGGCTCGCCGCCGCGTCCGGGCCCACCTCATACGTCAGGGTTGCGGTGACGAGGCGTGCGAGACCGTGGTCCTACTGGTCAGCGAACTGGTGACCAACGCCGTGCGGCACACCCGCAGCACCCGGGTGAGGTGCTCCGTAGGGCTGGAGGCGGGCAAGGTGCGGATCGAGGTGCGGGACCAGGGTGAGGGACGTACCCCCGTGGCACTGGTCCGGGCCACCGACGACGACGTGAACGGCCGGGGCCTGTACCTGGTGGCGGCACTCTCGCAGGAGTGGGGGGTCCGGGAACACGACAGCGGTTCTGGCTGCGTGGTGTGGGCCCTGGTGTCGGCTGCCGACTGAGTCCACGGGAGGATCGGGCCCTTCACGGGCGGCGCGTGCTGTTCCCCAGTGCCGTGAGGGCCTCGTCGGTCAGGCGGTAGACCGTCCACTCGTTCTGCGGTCGGGCGCCGAGGGACTCGTAGAAGGCGATGGTCGGGGCGTTCCAGTTCAGGACGGCCCACTCCAGGCGCTGGTAGCCGCGCTCCACGCAGAGGCGGGCCAGCTCGGTGAGGAGGGCCTTGCCGTGGCCGCCGCCGCGTGCCTCGGGGCGTACGTAGAGGTCCTCCAGGTAGATGCCGTGGACGCCGCGCCAGGTCGAGAAGTTGAGGAACCACAGGGCGAAGCCGACGGGCTCGCCGGTGGTGTCGTCGGCCGCGATGTGCGCGTACGCGGCGGGGTGTTCCCCGAAGAGGGCGTCGTGGAGCTGGGCCTCGGTGGCCCTGGCCTCGTGGGGGACCTTCTCGTAGGTGGCGAGCTCGTGGATGAGGGCGCGGATGACGGGGACGTCGGCGGGGGTCGCGGTGCGGATCATGCGGCCACGCTAGTCGGAGGGAGCGCGCAGACGGCGGGCTATTTCCAGGTGCTCGGGCAGCGGGGCGCGGCCCTCCTCCAGCTGCCACACGGAGTTCTGCAGCACCCGGCCCAGCGTCCAGGCCCGCGCACGGCCCCGGTCCAGCCCCAGTACGTCCGTCATCGCGTCGAAGCGCCAACGGATCTCGTCGGGCTCGAAGCGGTTCCACAGGGCCGGGAGGAGCTCGAAGCCGGGGTCGCCGGCGAGGGGCTTGGGGTCGATGGCGAGCCAGGGTGCACGCGTCGCGGCCAGGACGTTGTCGAAGTGGAGGTCCCAGTGGAGAAGGCGGTCGCCGGGGGTGTCGGTCGCCTCGCGCAGGGCTGCCGCGCAGTCCTGGAGGAGGTGGCGTACGGCGGTGTCGGGAACGGTGGGGAGGGTCGCCGAGGCTCGGTCCAGGAGGCGGGGGGCCAGGTCGCCGAGGTGGCGGAGTGGGGCCGGGGCCTCCTTCGCGGTCAGGAGGGTCAGCAGGCGGGCGACGGTCAGCGTGGCCTCGCGGGAGTCGGGGAGGCCGGCCAACGGGCGCCCGCTGTCGAGCCGTTCGAGCAGCAGGGTGCCGGTCACGGCGTCGGACTCCAGGAGCCGCACGGCCCCGTCGCCGGCCCAGGCGCGCAGCGCGACCGGCTCACCGACGGTCTCCTCGTCGACGTCCTGGAGCTTGAGCACGGCCCGCGAACCGTCGGCCCGCAGCACGGGCAGCACCAGCGCGCACCGCCCGTACATCGACCGCCCGTCCAGCCGCAGCCCCCACTCCTCCAGGAACCGCTCGGCGCGCCCGCGGAGCCCGACGACGAAGGCGCGGCCCGCCGCACCGCCAAGGCGCTGGTGCCGGGCGATCAGCTCGTCCGGAATGTCGATCACCCTCGCGACGATAGTGGCGTGGCTGAATCGCCTCATGCGAATTTTCCGGGACCTCGGCGACCGACTGTGGGCGTATGTCCGCAGCGCCCCCGGCACCTATGTGTGGCTGGCCGTTCTCTTCATGACGACCGTCGCCCTGCACCACATGTCTCCCGAGTTCGAGCAGGACTTCCTGCGGCAGCGGTCCACGAACATCCATGAGCTGTCGAACGACCCGGCCCGGGTGCTGGTGCAGAGCGCGATGTGGATCGACGACGGGCGCTGGCTGCCGTACGCCGTTCTCTACACCGTTTTCCACGCGCAGGCGGAACGCTGGCTGGGTACGGCGCGCTGGCTGATGGTGTGCGTGGCCGCGCATGTCCTGGCGACGCTGATCAGCGAGGGGGCGCTGCTGCGCGCGGTCCATGAGGGGGTCGCCCCGCAGTCGGCGGTCAACACCCTCGACATCGGGGTGAGTTACGCGCTGGCCGGGGTGGTGGCCGTACTGACCTACCGGATCGCGCCGCCGTGGCGATACCTCTTTCTGGCGGTCGTGCTGGTGGTGTACGGCCTGCCCCTGCTGTCCACCCCCACCTTCACCGACTTCGGGCACTTCGTGTCCGTACTGATCGGGCTGGCGTGTTATCCGCTGGTCAGAGGGCGCGGAAAAGCATGGAATCCGAAGGAGACAGTGGCCGCTCTGAGAGGTTAGCTTTCCGGCCATGAGCAGATCGGCCGGCAGTGGCGTCGTGAACGGTGGCATCTCCTTCTGGTACGCGGACGACGGTCTCCCGGTGGTGCGGGAGCCGCTCGTCGGTGACGCGTCGGCGGACGTGGTGATCGTCGGGGGCGGGTACACGGGGCTGTGGACCGCCTATTACCTGAAGAAGGCCGTGCCCTTCCTGCGGATCACCGTCCTGGAGCAGAAGTTCTGCGGCTACGGCGCCTCGGGACGCAACGGCGGCTGGCTGTACAACGGCATCGCCGGCCGCGACCGGTACGCGAAGCTGCACGGCCAGGAGGCCGCCGTACGGCTGCAGAAGGCCATGAACAGCGCCGTGGACGAGGTCGTCCGGGTCGCCGCGGAAGAGGGCGTCGAGGCCGACATCCACAAGGGCGGCGTCCTCGAAGTAGCCACCACACCGGCGCAGTTGGCCCGGCTGAAGGCGTTCCACGAGCACGAGCTGTCGTACGGGGAGAAGGACCGCGAGCTCTACGGCGCCCGTGAGACGGCCGAGCGCATCCGGGTCGCGGGCGCCGTCGGCTCCAGCTGGACCCCGCACGGGGCCCGGCTGCACCCGGTGAAGCTGGTGAAGGGGCTCGCCGCCGTCGTCGAGGCACTCGGGGTGACCATCCACGAGTCGACCCCGGTGACGGAGATCCGCCCGAAGCACGCCGTCACCCCGTACGGCACCGTCCGCGCGCCCTACGTCCTGCGCTGCACGGAGGGCTTCACCGCCGGGCTCAGGGGCCAGAAGCGCACCTGGCTGCCCATGAACTCCTCGATGATCGCCACCGAGCCGCTGAGCGGGGAACAGTGGGAGTCGGTGGGGTGGAGCGGACGGGAGGCGCTCGGCGACATGGCGCACGCCTACATGTACGCGCAGCGCACCGCCGACGGCCGGATCGCGCTCGGCGGGCGCGGGGTGCCGTACCGCTTCGGGTCGAGGACGGACAACGACGGGCGGACGCAGGACGAGACGGTCGAGGCGCTGCGCGACATCCTCGTGCGGTTCTTCCCCTCCCTCGCCGGGGTCGCGATCGAGCACGCCTGGTCGGGTGTGCTGGGGGTGCCCCGCGACTGGTGCGCGACGGTGACGCTGGACCGGTCGACGGGGCTGGGCTGGGCGGGCGGTTACGTCGGCTCGGGCGTCACGACCACCAACCTCGCGGCGCGGACCCTGCGGGATCTGGTGCAGCTGGATTCCGGGCAGGGGCAGAAGACGGAGCTCACGGAGCTGCCCTGGGTCGGGCACAAGGTGCGGAAGTGGGAGCCGGAGCCGTTTCGGTGGCTGGGCGTGCAGGGGATGTACGCGACGTATCGGGCGGCGGACGAGCGGGAGCGGAACCGGCACAGCGTGGAGTCGTCGAGGCTGGCGCGTTTCGCCGACCGGGTCGCGGGGCGGCACTAGGGGGTGTTTCTCGCCCCGTGCTTCGGCGGCTTCGCCGTCACCACCAGGGCGATGTCGTGCTCACGGCTCCAGTACCACCTTTCCGGTCGTGGCGCGCGTCTGCAGCGCGCGATGGGCGGCCGCCGCCTCGGCGAGCGGGAAGCGCTGTACGGCGGGGGTCAGCCGGCCCGCCGCGGCCTCGGCGAGAGCGCGCAGTTCAAGGGTCTGTACGGGGTTCGGGCCGCCGGCCCCGCGCAGCATCGCGGGTCCCAGGACGCGCTCCGACACGCCTTCGACGAGGTAGGGCGCACCGCCTCGGATGCCCTCGGCCGACCAGCCGAAGACGAGATGCCTGCCGCCGGGCCCGAGGAGGGCGACGGCGTGCCGGGCGATGTCACCGCCCACGCCGTCGAGGACGAGGGTGGCCGGGCGGCCGCCGAGATGGGCGCGGACCTTCTGCGGCCACTCGGGGTCCGTGTAGTCGACGGCGAGATCGGCGCCGTTGGCCTGGACACGCGCCGTCTTGGCGGCCCCGCCGGCCAGGCCGATGACCGTGGCCCCGGAGTTCTTCGCGCACTGCACGAGCAGGGTGCCGACACCGCCGGCCGCGGCCGGGATCACGACCACGGCATCGGGTCCGAACTCGGCGAACCGCACGATCCCCATCGCCGTACGGCCCGTGCCGATCATGGCGACCGCCTCGGCGAAGTCCAGGTTCTCCGGTATCTCGTGCACGCGGTCGACGTCGGCGACGGCGAGTTCGGCGTACCCGCCGGGGGCGGCGCCGAGGTGTACGACGACGCGCTTGCCGAGCCAGAGCCGGGCGACCCCCTCGCCGAGGGCCTCGACGACTCCGGCGACCTCACGGCCGGGCACGGTGGGCAGGGCGGGCGGCTCGGGGAACGGCCCCCGCTCGCCCTCCCGCAGGGCGGTGTCCAGCAGATGCACACCGGCCGCCGCCACGGCGACCCGGACCTGGCCGGGGCCGGGTTCGGGGTCGGCGATCTCCTCGTGGCGGAGGTTCTCGGGCGGCCCGAAGGCGTGCAGTCGGATGGCGTGCATGGCGGTTCCCCCATCGGTTTCTGATGAACCCCACTGGCGTGTGAGACCTCACTCTTCAACCTCGAGCAAGCTTCAGGTCAAGGTGATTGTCAGTGGCGGGGTGCAGCATGGGGGCATGGTGAGGCGAGCGATGAGTGGGGCCGGTGGAGCCGGCGGAGCCGGTGGTTCACGGCGGGCGGCGGTGAAGGGGGCGCGGCGGCCGGAGCTGCGGTTGCCGGAGCTGGAGCGGTTCGGGGGAGGGGAGCTGGAGCCGGACGGGGACTACGACGGGCTGGACTTCCGGGACGAGGACTTCGCCGGACAGGACGCGGGCGGCGCCCGTTTCATGGACTGCTCGGTGACGGGCTGCGCGGTGGACGAGACGCGGCTGCATCACGCGCGGCTGCTCGACTCGGTCCTGACGGGTCTACGAGGCGTCGGCACCGATCTCGCGGAGGCGACCCTGCGTGACGTGGAGGTGGTCGACGCCCGCCTGGGCGGCACGCAGCTGCACGGCGCGGTCCTGGAGCGGGTCGTCATCCGCGGCGGCAAGATCGACTATCTGAACCTGCGCAAGGCGAGGCTGCGGGACGTCGTCTTCGAGAACTGCGTCCTCGTCGAACCGGACTTCGGCGGAGCCCACCTCGAACGTGTGGAGTTCCTGGACTGCGTCCTGAAGCAGGCGGACCTCACCTCGGCGGTGCTCAAGGACGTCGACCTGAGAGCGGCGACCGAGTTCAGCATCGCGCGAGGGGTGGACCGGCTGGCGGGGGCGGTGGTGAGCACGGCCCAACTGATGGATCTGGCACCGGTGTTGGCGGCGGAGATGGGGATCAGGGTGGAGGACTGACGGAAGGGAAGTCGGGTGGACGGCGCCTGGACTGCTCACCGCACCCCGGGGAACTGCTCACCGCACCCTGGGGAAGCGGGCCTGCAGGGTCCAGATCGCCGGGTTCTCGCCCAGGTCCTCGTGCAGGTCCACCAGGTCGGCGATCAGGTCGTGCAGGAAGTCCCGGGCCTCGCGGCGCAGTTCGGCGTGGGAGAAGGTCAGCGGGGGCTCCTCCGCCGGCATCCAGTCCGACTCGATGTCGACCCAGCCGAAGCGGCGCTCGAAGAGCATGCGGTCGGTGGACTCGGTGAAGTCCAGTTCCGCCCGCTGGGGGCGGGAGGCGCGGGAGCCCGCCGGGTCCCGGTCGATCCGCTCCACGATGTCGCACAGCGCCCACGCGAAGTCGAGCACCGGCACCCATCCCCAGGCTGTGGACAGTTCCCGGTCGGCCTTGGTGTCGGCGAGGTAGACATCCCCGCAGAACAGGTCGTGGCGCAGGGCGTGGACGTCCGCGCGGCGGTAGTCCGTCTGCGGCGGGTCCGGGAAGCGGTTGGAGAGGGCGTAGCCGATGTCGAGCACGTACGAGATGGTGCCATGCCGCTTTAGGATCACTGGAGTGTCCCGATCCGTACCCGTTGTCCCGGCTGTCCCGGCCTTCCTGCTCGCTCTGGGCCTCGCCCTCACCGCGTGCTCCGGCGGCGGCGTCCACGGCAGTCCTGGAAGCTCCGGCGTACACGACCCGTACTTCCCGAAGGCGGGCAACGGCGGCTACGACGTCAGCCACTACGACCTGAAGCTGGCGTACACCCCTGGCCAGGGCGATCGTGATCGCGGTCAGGGCAGTCGCCTGACCGGTACCGCGACCCTCACCGCCCGGGCCACCGAGCACCTCTCCGCCTTCGACCTCGACCTCAAGGGCCTGGACGTCGAGGACGTCACCGTCGAAGGGCGGCCGGCCCGCTGGAGCCGCTCCGGCCAGGAACTCGCCGTCCGCCCCCACGACGACCTCGACGCCGACGAGACCTTCCGTGTCACCGTCCACTACTCCGGCACCCCCGAGACCATCACCGACCCCGACGGCTCCGAGGAGGGCTGGCTGCCCACCGCCGACGGCGCGCTGGCCCTCGGTGAGCCGACGGGTTCGATGGCCTGGCTCCCCGGCAACGACCACCCGTCCGACAAGGCGTCGTACGACATCACGATCACGGTGCCGAAGGGTCTGCAGGCCGTCTCCAACGGCGAGCTGAGAGGCGAGAGCACCTCCGGGGGCCGTACGACATTCGCCTGGCGCAGCGCCGAACCGATGGCGACCTATCTCGCCACGGTCGCCGTCGGCCGCTACGACATCAGCCGGTCCACCCTCGGCCCCGGCCACCTCCCGGTGTACATCGCCGTCGACCCCACCCAGGCCCGGGCCGCCCGCGGGGTGTTGGCGAAGCTCCCCGAGATCATGGAGTGGGAGGAGTACAACTTCGGGCCGTACCCCTTCTCCTCCACCGGTGCGATCGTCGACCGCCCGCAGGACGCCGGCTACGCGCTGGAGACCCAGACCCGCCCCGTCTTCCCGGGCGCCCCCGACACCACCACCCTCGTCCATGAACTCGCCCACCAGTGGTACGGCGACTCGGTCACCCCGAAGACCTGGCAGGACATGTGGCTCAACGAGGGCTTCGCGACCTACGCCGAGTGGCTGTGGGCCGAGGACCACGACGGCGACACCGCGCAGCAGACCTTCGACCGCCTCTACGCCCACGGCGAGGACGACTACCCCGACCTCTGGTCCTTCCCGCCGGCGAAACCGACCAGCGCCGCGCACATCTCCGACGACCCGGTCTACGTACGGGGCGCGATGGTCCTCCAGAAGATCAGGCGGACGGTCGGCGACGACAGGTTCTACGACATCGTCCAGGGCTGGGCGGCGGCCCATCGCCACGGCAACGCGGACACGGACGACTTCACGGCGTACGTGGAGAGGATGGCGCCGGGGAAGGACTTCACGGGGATCTGGAGGGACTGGCTGTACGGGAAGGGGAAGCCGGACCGCCCCTGAGGAAGGGAGCGGTCCGGCACGGTGTGACCGGGGCCCGTGACCGGGTCCGTGATCAGTTGCGGGTGGCCCTGCTCTGCACGATGTACGCCGGGCCCGAGGCCGCCTTGACGGTGGTGGACGTCATGCGGACCGTGGCGTTGCGGAGGGTGAGGCCGGTCTTGGCGCTGATGGTCACCGAGGTCAGGGTGAGCCCGGTGACCGGCCGCTCGGGGAGGCCGACGATCTGGCCGGCCTCGGTCGCGCCGGTCGCGGTGATGCCCGAGATGGTGATGTCGTGGTAGTTCGGCGTGGTGGCGGTGATCGCCTGGGCGGGGTCGCCGTCCGCGGGGACCTTCGGGTAGTAGCCGACGACCTGGATGGGCGTCGTCACATTGGTCATCTTCAGGTTCCGGTACGTGATGTCGTGGACCTCGCCGCCGCGGTCGCGCGCGGTCTTGATGCGGACGCCGGCGGTGGTGCCGGTGAGGGTGTTGTCGTGGATGTTCACGTTGTGGACACCGCCGGCGGTGAAGCTGCCGATGGACAGACCGTGGCCGTGCAGGATCGTGCAGCCGCTGAGCGAGATGTCGTGGGCGGGCCCGCCCGCCGTCGAGGAGTCGATGGCGATGTCGTCGTCACCCACGTCGATGGTGCTGCCGGTGACCGCGACGCCCGAGGACGACCACACATCGATGCCGTCGGTGTTGGGCGAGTCGGCGGGCGACGAGATCGTGAGCTTGTCGAGGACGGCCGTGGTCACCTTCTTGACGGTGATGTGGACGTTCGGGGCGTTCTTGAGGGTGATCCCGGTGATCTTGAGGTTCGAGGCGTCGGTGACCGAGATCAGTCCGGGCCGGGAGGACAGCGTCCGGCCCGCGGCCTTCTCGGCCTTGGTCCTCGCCCACCAGGGGGCGCCCTGGCCGTCGATGGTGCCCGCACCGGTGATGGTCAGGTTCTTCCCGGACCCGGCCAGCAGCGGGGCGAGCTTCGATCCCGAGGAGGCGTAGTCCGCGGCGTTCTGCGAGGCGAGCAGCGTCGCTCCGGAGTCGATCCGGAATGTGAGGTCGCCGGGCAGGTTCAGGGCGCCCGAGAGGTACTTGCCGCTGGTCAGCTCCACCGTGCCCTTGCCCGCGCAGGCGTTGATCGCCTTCTGCAGGGCCGCGGTGTCCTTCGTCCTGCCGTCGGCCTTCGCTCCGTAGGCGGTGGGCTCGCAGAACGTGCCGGCCGACGGCGTGGAGGCCCCGGCCGTGGCCATCGGGTTCCAGCCGTCCGAGCCGGCCAGGTACTTGGCGGGGGTGTACTTCGCCGCCTGGGCGTCGCTCAGCTGCGGCCGGTTGGCGTTGACGGTCGCGCCCGCGCCGGTGTTCTTGTACTCGCTGAAGCGGGCCTTCGTCCACACGGACCCGGACATGTCGCTCCAGGGCCGCCCGCTGTTGACGAACGACCCGAGGTCGGACTCCCGGTAGAGCACCTGCGCGTCCTGACGCCACGGCCGGCCGAGGCTGCCGGTCCTGGAGCCCGAGGGCCCGGTGATCCTCGACTTGTAGAACAGGTAGCCGTAGGTTTTGGCGGCCGGTGTGCTGGCCGCGGTGAGAAAGCCGCCGCCGCCCAGCTGGTGGATCTCGTCCTGGTCGAAGACCGCGGTCCCGCCGCCGAAGATGAAGTCGACGGTGCCCGCGATGTACGACTTCAGGAAGTAGGCCCGCGCCGAGTTGTTGAGCAGCAGGGTGTCCTGGTGGCCGAGGATCCGTACGTTCGTCAGGACCGCGCGGTCGGCGGACAGGCTCAGGGCGACCGCCTGGCCGGTGCTGTCGGTCCCGGTGTCGTAGTCGTTGGAGACGGTCAGGTTCGAGGCCGAGAAGTCATGGCCGTCGACGAACGCGGTCGCGCTGCCGGAGGTGCCGTAGGTCGTCCCGTCCGCCTTCTTGGTGCCCGCCCCGTGGTTCTCGACCAGCACGACGTCGGAGGCGGTGGCGCCGAGGCCCTTCAGCGTCACGTACGGCTTGTCGGCCGGGACGGTGAAGACACCCCGGTAGGTGCCCTTCTTGATGGCGACGGTCACCGGCTCGGTGTTGTTCGCCGGGACCTTGTCGATCGCCGCCTGTACGGTCCTGACGTCACCGCTGCCGTCGGCCGCGACCGTGATGGTCGTACCCGAAGCGGCGGGCTTCTGCACGGAGTTGGAGGAGGAGGCGCCGACCGCCCTCAGTGACCAGCGCTTGTTGCTGTTGGTGGAGCAGGTCTCCTGGATGACGGCGGCGCCGGGCGCGGTGCTCGCCCCCGCGTCGCTGGCGCACAGGCCGTTGCCGGCGCTGACGATCTGGTACGTGTGGTCCCGCGCCGGCTTCAGCCGCCACAGCTGGTTGGGCTGGTCGTTGCCGCAGCCCCACTGCTGGAGGCGGGTCCCGGACGCCGTGGAGCCGCCGGTGACATCGAGGCACAGACCGCTGGCCACGGACTTGACGGCGAACCGCCCCGATCCCCGGTCGACCAGCGTCCACTGCTGGTTGGTCTGCCCCGCCGCGCAGCCCCACTGCTGGACCCGTGTGCCGGGGGACGAGGCGCCCCCCACGAGATCCATGCACAGTCCGCTCTTCGCGACCGCCAGGCTGTACGTCCCCGCCTTGACGCCGGTCGTGTCGTCGCCGGAGCCCGCGACGACGGTGGCCGCCGTTGCGACCCCGCCCAGGACGACGAGGGCCGCCACGCCCGCGGGCGCCGCGATACGCCATCGGGGTCGTCTGCTCCGGGCCCGCCTGCCGCGTCTGAAATACATGTCGTCGGGTTCCTTTCTCCGCTGTCGTTACGGAGACGGCTCAGCCCGGCGGCTCATAACAACTACCCGCACACGAATTTCACGCGGCGTCCACAGGCGGCGGGGTGAGGCCCGGTAGGGCCCGGCGGCGGGCCACGGCGACGGGGCGTGCAATCATGACCGCCCTCCGCCGAGGAATGACCCTGTGAGGAAGAAGTGCACGAGACTTCGGCACCGCTCGCGGCGGCACGAACCGAGCTGGTCGAGGCCGCCCGCGCCGGTGACAGCCGCGCCCGGGCAGCCCTGTTCGCCGAGTATCTGCCGCTGGTCTACAACGTGGTCGGGCGCGGGCTGCACGGGCATCCGGACGTGGACGACGTCGTCCAGGAGACGATGGTGCGCGCCCTGCGCACCCTTCCCGGACTTCGCGAACCGGAACGGTTCAGGTCCTGGCTCGTGGCGATAGCGATCCGTCAGATGCACGACCACGGACGGCGTCAGAAGAGAGCCCATGTCCACCAGGTGTCCCTGCCGGAGACGGCCGAAGTCCCGGACCCCTCACCCGACCTGGCCGAACTGGCCGTGGACCGGCAGACGTTGGCACGCGCGGGCAGTGATCTGCTGGAAGCCGGGCGCTGGTTGACCGAGGACCAGCGTCGGACGATGGCGCTGTGGTGGCAGGAGGCAGCCGGCCAGTTGAGCCGTGCGGAGGTCGCCGCCGCGCTGGATCTGAGCGTCCCGCACACCGCCGTACGCATCCAGCGCATGAAGGCCAAGCTCGAACTGGCCGTCGACGTGCTGGCGGCATGGCGGGCCCGGCCGCGCTGCCCCGACCTCTCGGGTCTGACGGACGGCGGCCCGGTCAGGGACGGAACCCGGGTCCTGGCCAGGCTCAGCCGGCATGTGGCGGACTGTCCTCGCTGCCGGGTGGCGGTCAGCGCCCGGGCCTCCGTCGACGAGGTGCCGATCCGGCTCAGCGGGCTGGCGGTGCCGGCCGCGCTGGCGGCGGCGATCCCCGGTCTGGTCGGCCGGCACGCCCTGGCGCCCGGCCTGACGGCGTCGCTGTGGCGCGCCGTCCACCATGTTCTGGGCCGGTTCTCGGCCAAGTCCGCCCTGGCCGTGGGCGCGGGCGCGACGGCCGCCGCGGTCACCGTCCTCGCGATCCACTCTTCGCTTCCGCACACGACTCCGGCGACGCGGGAGCCGTCGCCGACGGCGAGTGCCGCGCACGGCGGACCCGCCGCCCCGGCGGCTTCGGTCTCTGCCACGCCCACCGCCACCCGCCCACCAGCAGCCCCCATCTACTCGGGGGTCACGACCGCGGACTACTACATCGCCCCGGACGGCGACGACACCAACCCCGGCACCCGCGCGCGCCCCTTCGCCACCCTCACCCGGGCGCTCGCCGCGACCCGCCCCGGCCAGACGGTCGCGGTGCGCGGAGGGACGTACCACCCGACGACAACGACCACCCTCGACACCTCCGGTACGGCGGCTCACCGGATCACGGTGAGCAACTACCGCGACGAACATCCCGTGTTCGACGGCACCGGATTCTCGTCCGGCACCCCGTTCTTCGTGCAGAGCGCCGCCCATCTCACGGTGCGCGGCCTGGAGATCGTCAACGCCCCCGACATCGCCTACGCCTGCGGGTCCTGCCACGACGACGTCCTGGCCCGGCTCTCCGTCCACGACAACGGCCGTATCGGCCTGATCTTCCACGGCGCCGGAACCCTGAACAACCTCGTCCTCAACAGCGACTTCTTCGACAACCACGAGTCCGGGTCCTCCGGCGGCCACGCCGACGGCCTGGTCTTCCGCGACGGCTCCGGCGCGGGCAACCGCATCCGCGGATGCCGGATCTACGACAACTCCGGCGACGGCGCCGACCTCAGCGGCTTCCTCGGCGCGGTGGCCATCGAACACACCTGGTCCTTCGGCAACGGTGTCAACCGCTGGGCCCTCCCGGACTTCTCCGGCACCGGCAGCGGCTTCAAACTCGGCGGCGGTACGACCACCCAGACCACCCAGACCACCACGGACAGCGCGTCCTGGGACAACGCCGGCTTCGGCTTCACCGAACTCGGCGACACGGGCGCGGCTCACCTCACCCACAACACGGCTTACGACAACGGCGCGGCAGGCTTCGCCTTCGTCCACTCCGCAGCCACCCTCGACCACAACCTCGCCCTGTCCAACCACCCCGACAACTGGCTGGGCCCCCGAACCCACCACACCGCCAACTCCTGGGAGCAACAGGGCTGGACACCGTCAGCACTCCACCTTTCAGACGCCGACTCGACCACAGCCCAGCGCGCCCCGGACGGCGACCTGCCTGCTACTCGGTTCCTCGGTGGTGGTGCGGAGGGTGGGGGGATGGGGGCGGCGATGTGAAAGCGCCGAACCGCATCATCGACGAGATCGCCCAGGAGCTCGGAGGCACATCTGCGCCCGGGTCGCACCTGGATGTCCGGGTTGGCCACACGGCACTGATCCGCGACGGATGGCGGGACTCCCTGATGTTCAGTCTGCTCGAGGACGAGTGGCGGACCGCCGCCGAACAGCCGTCGGCCACGGCCGCCGAGTGACGTCACGCGGCCCGATGTCACAGAGGCGGGTGGCTGAACCGTCAACAAGGCGAACAGAACTCGGAGCTCGGGAGCTCGGGCCCTCGGAAAGGGAGATGACTTGTTCGCCGCCTACCTCACGGTGACCCTCCTCGGCGCGGGCTTCAACGGTGCCGCCGCCGTCACCTACCTGATCGGCCACGAATACCCCAAAACCCAGGCGGACATGAAAGGTCTGCCCCGGAAGTGGGTGCCGGTCCTGGGCATGCTGCTCGCGGCGGGCACCGTGGGGCTGCTGGCCGGACTCGCCGTGCCCGTTCTCGGCACCCTCGCCGCCTGCGGCCTCGTGCTCTACTTCGTCGGCGCCATCATCGCCCACCTGAGAGTCGGGTCCCGCAACATCGTGGGCGGGATCGTGTTCCTCGCCACCGCCGTGGCCGCCCTGGTCCTGGGCTGGAGCTACCACGGCCCCTGGTGACCCCTTGGGGCCCCGTGTCCCACAGGTGGGCGACCGGGCTACGCTCACCCCGCACCACGATCAGGAGCACGGGCAGAGGTAGAGGCAGAGGCAGAGGCAGGGAGAACGATGACCACACCGCCGCCGGGCTTCGGACCACCCCCACCGCAGTACGCTGCCCCGATGCCGCCCCAACCTCCCGCCCAGGGGCCGGAGTTCATGGCGGTCGACGTCCACAACTCCATCGTGGTCGACATCGCCGGCATCGCCTTCGAGGACCACGACGCGTCCGTCGAGTTCTCCTGGCCGGAGATCCGCAGCGTCCACTACAAGGCGAGCCCCAACGGCAAGGCGTTGATGATGGCGGTCATCCACCTGGACGGCCGCTTCTACGAGTGCGTGGTCCAGGCCAAGCCAAGGGCCCAACTGGGCCAGTGGTTCGGACAGTTGGCGGCGGTGCTGGGCTATTACCGGCCGATGGGCTGGTAGAGCGGCAGGTCGTCGGTCGAGATGGTCCAGTCGCCGATGGTGACGTCCTCGCCGTAGACGAAGTCCTTGCGAGTGGCGTAGCGGGGGCCCTCGGGTGTGGGGTGGATGTCGGTGAGGACGGCGCCGGCGCCGGTACGGGGGTCGAAGATCGCGTAGACGGGGACGCCGATCAGGGGGTAGTCGCGCAGCTTGGTGACCCAGTCGTTGTCGGGGTTGGAGCGCGAGACGATTTCGATGGCGGCGATGAGCGTACGAGGGTCGAAGGACCCTTCGCCCTCCATGTCCGCCTCAGTGATCACCATGATGTCGGGGCGGCGCATGATGCCTTCAGGCTCCAGCTCGACGTCGGGTTCGCCTGTGTGAGCCACGATCTCCTCCGGCATGACCTTCTCCAGGCGTTTCCGGAGACGTAGTGCGGTGAGTTCGTGTGGCCGGACAGGCGACATCATGTCGAGGACGATCCCTTCCTTGGTGATCTCGAACTTGCCCGGGAGGGTGCCGGCCGTGGACTCCACGAAGTCACGCATGGCCCGGTAGAGGAGGGAAGCGCCCTGTCGCGCGTTGTCCGGGGCGATGGTCATGGCGCTCGCTCCTCGTCTGTGCCCGGGGGCAAGGATCGTCACCTCCATGCTAGGTGGACTCCCTGGAGATCGGATCGGCACTCGCCGCAGTGGCCGGGGCCCGGGGCGCGGAAAGCGCGGTCGCAGGCGTCGCAGTTCTGGAGTGGGTGCCGGACGGGTGGTGGAGGGGTGGGAGGCCGGACGGGGGGTGGGGGAGGGAGCTGGGCCGTCAGGCGGTGGGCCAGGAGGGCGGCCGGGCGGCACAGAGGTGAGGGGAGGTCCCTGGTGAGAGCTTCTCGTACGGTCGTCGGGAGTACGTCCCGTTCCAGCCAGGCCGCGACGCCGGGAGCCAGGTGGGCCACGTCCTGCTCGCTCAACAGCAGGCTGCGGTCGTGGGTGCGGAGGGCCACGAGGAAGTCCGTGGCCTGCTGGATCAGGGCCGGGGCGGGGTAGGCCGGTCTCGGCACCGGCGGGAGTGGCTTGGGTGGGGCCTTCTTCCGGCGGGCGGGCTTCGGGGCGTGCGGGGCGTCCTGCTCGCCGCCACGCCCCGGCTGGTTGCAGGAGACCGTGCGGGTGACGATACGGCCGCCACCGGTGCGTTCGCGTTCGCGGCGCAGGTAGCCGTGGGCCTCCAGTTCGCGCAGGGCGGCGGCGATGCGGTCACGGCTCTCGGGGAAACGGGCGGCGAGGGTCTTGATGTCCACGCGGGCTCCCATCCGCAGCGACTGGATGTGGCAGGCCAGTCCGATCGCCAGCAGCGACAGCTCCGGGTGCTGGGTGAGGTGGTTGCCGATCACCGTGAAGCGGGTGGTGTGGCGGGTGTGGTCGTGGACCAGGCCGCCCGCGGAAGGGTGGTTTTTGCCCGTGTCACGGGACTGGGCACGCGACGGCGCGCTAGGGTTTTCGATGTCCATCGGGAAGGGCTGCTTCCTTGGTGGTCAGGCCCTCGCATTGGGATGCCAGTCCCTGCGGGGGCCGTTGTCTGTCTGGGGCTTGTTGCGCTGAGCGTAAGGCAGGCAACCAGGGCCAAAGCCAGCCGAGTTGGCGATGTTCACCCGGGCGGGTGAAGGGGCTGGGGTTTGGTTTGGTGGGGGTTCTTTCACCAGGTCGTTTCTTGAGAAAGGCGTCCCGAGCCACCGTCGCACGGGCCACCGGAACACGGTTTCCCGGGCTTCGGTCGGTCCAGGCGGACCTCTGCCCATACCGTCTTGCGTGGGGGCAGACCCGGTGCGACTCCCCACTTGTCGGCCAGGGCGTCCACGAGGACGAGGCCTCTGCCCGACTCCGCGTCGGGGGCGGGGTGTTGGGGCCGGGGGACTTCGTCACCGCGCGTGTCCGTCACCTCGATGCGGAGAGTGGTGCCCACGACGTACAGGATCAGGTGGAAGTCCCGGCCCGGCACGCGGCCGTGGGTCGCCGCGTTCGCCGCCAGTTCCGCGACGATGTGCGCCGCCGGGTCCAACGGAAGCTCCCAGGAGCGGAGTTGTTCCGTGGCCAGGAGTCGGGCCAGGCGGGCTCCGCGCGGTGTGGGGGAGAGCCGCACGCTGAAGTTGCGGACCTGGGTGGAGATTTCTTGATTCACATCACTCAGCGTGGCCGGGCGTGCGTACCGTGAGGAGTGACTGCATCGTTGCGTACGGTGACTGTCCGGAGCTTGTCCGGTGGTGTCCGGGCTGTCGGGGCGGGGCGTACGGGTAGGGGCGTCGCGGGTACGGACGTACGGCGGAGGGGTGCGGGATGAGTGTCGACGGCGAGGCGGTCGAGGCGGGTTGGGAGGTCGACCCCGACGACGAGTGGGGCGTCGCGGTGATCGCGACGGTCGGACGGCAGCTGAAGCTGCGGCGCGAGACGGTCGGGATGCGGGCCGCCGAGTTCGGGGCGGCCGTCGGGTACGGCGAGGATCTCGTCTACAAGATCGAGGGCGGGAAGCGGATTCCCCGGCAGGAGTATCTGGACAGGGCCGACGAGGTGTTGAGGGCGGGTGGGCTGATCTCGGCGACGTGGGAGGACGTCAAGAAGGTCCGGTACCCGAAGCGGGTGCGTGAGCTGGGCAAGTTGGAGGCGCGGGCGGTCGAGATCGGGGTGTACGAGTGCAACAGCGTCCATGGGTTGTTGCAGACACCGGACCATGCGAGGACGCTCTTCGAGGCAGCGCAACCGCCGTACTCACAGGACGACGTGGAACGCATGATGGCCGCGCGACTGGCCCGGCAGGCGGTCTTTGAGCGGGACCCGGCTCCCTCCCTCCACTTCGTGCTGGAAGAGGCCGTGATCCGCCGACCGGTCGGGGGCACAATGGTGTGGCGACAGCAGCTCGAACGTCTGTTGGAGGTGGGGAGGTTGCGCCACGTCACGCTTCAGCTCATGCCGACGAACAGCGATGCCCACCCGGGTTTGGACGGCAAGATCGAGCTGCTGAAATTCCCGGACGGGACGGCGGTGGGTCGCTCGGACGGCGCCTTCAACGGTCGCCCGATCACCGATCCGAAACAGCTCCGCATTCTTGAACTGCGGTATGGCACCATCCGGGCTCAGGCTCTCTCCCCAAGGGAGTCGCTGGCCTTCATCGAGAAACTGCTGGGAGAAACATGATCCGCAAGCCCGCTGCCGGTGACGCCTGCGAACTGGTGTGGTTCAAGAGCAGCTACAGCAGCGGCACCGACGGCAACTCCTGCGTCGAGATCGCGATAGCACCCCGTACCGTCCACATCCGCGACTCCAAGCAGAACACCACCGGCCCCCGCCTCACCTTCGCCCCCACCGCCTGGGCGAACTTCCTGCCCCACGCGAAAGACTGAACGCCGGAGCCCCCGGCTGCAACGCACCCAGGGGCTCCCGCTCAGCGTGGCGTCCCTCAGACGTTGACGCCGAAGTCCTGGGCGATGCCCACGAGGCCCGACGCGTAGCCCTGGCCGACCGCGCGGAACTTCCACTCCGCGCCGTTGCGGTACAGCTCGCCGAAGACCATCGCCGTCTCCGTCGCCGCGTCCTCGGAGAGGTCGTAGCGGGCGATCTCGGCGCCGCCGGCCTGGTTGATGATGCGGATGTACGCGTTGCGGACCTGGCCGAAGTTCTGCGAGCGGTTCTCCGCGTCGTAGATGGAGACCGGGAAGACGATCTTGTCGATGTCGGCCGGGAGGGCCGCCAGGTTGACGTTGATCGCCTCGTCGTCGCCCTCGCCCTCGCCGGTGCGGTTGTCGCCGGTGTGGACGATGGTGTTGTCCGGGGTCTGCTTGTTGTTGAAGAAGACGAAGTGGGCGTCCGAGTAGACCTTGCCCTGTGTGTTGACCGCGATGGCGGAGGCGTCGAGGTCGAAGTCCGTGCCGGTGGTGGTGCGGACGTCCCAGCCGAGGCCCACGGTGACGGCGGTCAGGCCCGGAGCCTCCTTGGTGAGCGAGACGTTGCCACCCTTGGACAGGCTTACAGCCATGGTTGGGAGTCCTTTCCCTCGTTTATGTACGGCGGTACGACGTACGGGCTAGAAGCTACAGCTACCGGTATGAACGCCGAGAGGGGTACCAAAGGTTCCAGGTCTCTTTACTTTCTTTACCGAACTTCGGGTGAACGTCCGTGGACGCGGGTGGGCCCTCGTGCGCCCTCGTGGACGTTATTCGCGTGACGTGCGCCGGTCACGCGCGCGACCATGGGGGACATGTCCGGTCCCTATCTCATCCGCGGCTCCGTCTCGCTCCCCGAGGCCGAGCTCATGTGGCGTTTCTCGCGGTCGTCGGGGCCCGGCGGGCAGCACGTCAACACCAGTGACTCCCAGGTGGAGCTGCGTTTCGACGTGGCGAACACCGAGGCCCTGCCGGAGGTCTGGAAGCGGCGGGCGCTGGAGCGTCTGGCCGGGCGGCTCGTCGACGGGGTGGTCTCGGTCCGTGCGTCCGAGCACCGCTCGCAGTGGCGCAACCGGGAGACGGCGGCCGTACGCCTGGCATCCCTTCTCGCCGAGGCCACGGCCCCGCCGCCGAAGCCCCGCCGCCCCACCCGCATCCCCCGCGGCATGAACGAGCGCCGCCTCAGGGAGAAGAAGCAGCGCTCGGAGACGAAGCGGGGGCGCACGGGACGCGACTGGGGGTAGCCGCGCCCTCGAAGACGGGCCTGCGGTCAGGGGGTTGATCGAGCAGGTCACCCCAACTGCCGGTATCGGCCCCGGAAATACGTCAGTGGGCCGCCGTCCGCGCTCGGTACCTCCGCTGTCAGGACGCGGCCGATCACCAGGGTGTGGTCGCCGGCGGTCACTCGCTGCTCGGTGCGGCACTCCAGGGTCGCGAGGGCGCCGCCCACCAGGGGAGCGCCGGTCGCCTTCCCGCGGACGTAGGGGATGTCCTCGAAGAGGAGGCGGTCGCTGATGCGGCCCTTCATGGCGAAGCGGCCGGCGATGTGACGCTGGCTCTCGGACAGGACCGAGACCGCCCACAGGGGCTGTTCGTCGAGGAGGTCGTCCATACGGGCGCCGGTGCGCAGGCTGACCAGGACCAGCGGGGGGTCCAGGGAGACGGACATGAAGGCGGTGGCCGTCATGCCGACGTCCTCGCCCGCCGGTGCGGACGGGTCGTCCGGGTCCAGCGATGGCTCCCGCGCGGTCACCAGGACCACACCCGCGGCCAGCCGGGACATGGCGGCGCGGAACTCGTCGTTGCTCACACCGACAGGATGCCCGGAGGCGGGCTCGGCAGTGATCAGGGCCTGGGCGGGGGGAATGTTCAGCACGTCCGAAACGCTAGGGCGGGGGGCCCGCGGACCGCATCGGGCGTCGGGACCAGCCGGGACCTAGGACCATCGGCCGAACCGGTCCGCGCACGGACCCGTGCACCGAACGTCCGACTTCCACATATGTACAAAGTTTGCGTTCAGGAAAGGCACAGGGAAAACGCAGAAACCCCACTCAATTGTTCATGTTTAGCTGTGACTTGAGTCACAAGGGACATTAATTGTTGACCCTGTGTACCGAGTGGGCTTCACGCTGTGATTCAGTGGCGGGGAAGCTGCCAGAACGATACGCCGATGAGAACCCTTGATTCGCTGCGAGGTCTCGGGGGGAGGGCGAGCATGGAGACCGAGTCGGAGCCCTACGTCCGTCTTGCGACTCTGCGACAACTGCACCAGGTCATGGCCGACATGAACACGGCCCGAAGCCTGGCCGACACCTTGCAGACCGTAGCCGACGGCGTGGTCAACGGGCTCGGTTACGAGCTGGCGTGCGTCAACCTCGTCCGCCCCGACGGCGACCTCGTCGTCGCCGCCCTCGCCGGCAACCCGGCGGCCGAGGCGCTGATCACCGGCCGGGTCGGCTCCCGCGACTCCTGGGAGCGCCGGCTGACCATGGGTGAGCACTGGGGCGACCTGGTGTTCATACCGCACACCGAGGGCTGGATACTCGACGACGACGACGTCCCGCAGTGGTACACGGACGGACCCGCGCCCCGCTTCGAGGACGAGTGGCACCCGTCGGACCGGCTCTTCGCTCCCATGTACACGCCCGCCGCGCCCGGCGGCACCTGCGGCGAGCTGATCGGCGTCCTGTCCGTGGACCGCCCGCGCAACGGCCGCAGGCCCGGCGCCTGGGGACGCGAAGCGCTTCAGATGTACGCGTTCCAGGCCGCGATCGCGATCAGCAACGCACGCCTGAGGTCCAACATGCAGCGTGCACTGGTCAGACTCGAAAGGGAGCAGCAGGCCCTGCGCGCCAGCGAGGAGAGCTTCCGGCAGGCCTTCGAGTACGCCCCCTCGGGCATGGCCATCGCCGAGATGGGCGGCGACCAGCACGGCCGGATCCTGCGGACCAACGACGCCCTGTGCCGGCTGCTGGGCCGCCCCGCCTCCGCGATGCGCCGCTACTCCTTCTCCGACCTGGTCCACCCCGAGGACATAGGCACGCTGCTGAGGACCTCGGCCGAGGGCGGGCGGGCGGAGCTCAGGCTCGGCCGCCGGGACGGCACCTATGTCTGGGTCAGCCTGCGCAACAGCGTCGTCGCGGACGCCGCCGACGGTCCCCGCTTCCTCCTCACCCATGTCGAGGACATAGAGGAGCGCAAGCGCCGCGAGCTGCAGCTCGCCCACCGGGCCTCGCACGACTCGCTGACCGGCCTGCCGAACTCCGCAGAGCTGCGTTCCCGGCTCTCCTCCCGGCTGTGCACCCGCCCCGCGCACCCGGGCGCCCTGGAGTCCCTGGACGCGGCCTACGGCAGCGCCGCGTACGACATAAACGGCCATGGCTTCGACTTCCGCCCGGGCGGGGCCGAGGCCTTCGACGCCTTCGACCACCATGTGCACACCATCGCCCCCGAGGGGGAGCGCGACGACGGCACCAAGGGCCTCGCGGTCCTCTTCTGCGACCTCGACGGCTTCAAGTCGATCAACGACCGGTTCGGGCACAACGCCGGTGACGCGGTCCTCATCGAGGTCGCCCGACGGCTCTCCCGCGGGGTGCGCGACGGCGACACGGTGGCCCGGCTCGGCGGCGACGAGTTCGTGGTCCTCGCCGACGGCCTCGGCCGTGCCGACGCCCAGGACCTGGCCGTACGCCTGCGCAACGAGATCATCCAGCCGATCCGCGTCGACGGACGGGCCATGCGGGTGGGCGCCAGCTTCGGCATCGGCTGGGCGCACTGCGGCATGACCGCGGACGAAGTGCTGAAGTCGGCCGACGAGCGGATGTACGTAGAGAAACGATCTCGTCCCAAACAGCATCGACGGGCCGGCTGATCCGAGCCGATCCCCCAGGTCAGCGGCGGGGGCGGGGCGGCGATGCGATCCGAGTCACCCGTTTGGGGCAGCGGAAGCGGGTAGGCTCGCCATTCTGACCCCCCGTATCGCGTTCGATCCGCACCGCTGAGGAGTATCCAGGGATGACGTCCGGCAACAACGGCGCCAGCACGCCCGAGGACGACGACCCGTTCGGCTACCTCTACGCCGACGGCCAGGCCAACGGCGCCCAGCCGCCGTCCGGTGGCGGTGGCTACGGCTACCCGGGCTCCGTCAACCGGAACCGCGCGGTCGGCCAGCGCCAGTACAGCCAGCCGGCCCAGGCCCAGCAGACGGCCGCCTACGGGCAGGTCCCGCAGCAGCAGGGGACGTACGGCCAGCCGAACGCGAACTACGCGGCTCCCGAGACCTTCCCCGGCGGCGGCGCTCCCACGGCCCCGCACCAGCAGCCGGCCTACAGCGGACGCGGTGGTCGGCGCGGGCCCAACACCAAGGGGCTGCTGATCGGCGCGATCGCGGTGGTCGCCGCGGTCGTCATCGGCATCGGCGTGGCGATGATCGGCGGCGACGGGTCGGACAACAAGGCGGGCGGGGGCTCCTCGCCCTCGCAGTCCGCGTCGGCGAGCGGGCAGCCGAGCCAGTCGGCGAGCGCGAACGAGGCCGGCGGCGAACTGCCCAAGACCGACGCCAAGGACCTCCAGCTGGGCGGCGGGGCCACGACGGCGTCGGACGTCAAGGGCGCCAAGGCGGACGGCGGGACCTATGTGACCGGGTTCAACAACGTCGGCGCGTCGATCACCTGGACCGTCGACCTCCAGAAGGCCGGCTCCTACCGTCTGTACGTGCAGTACAGCATTCCCGCCGTGGACGCCAACGCGACGCTGACGGTCAACGGCAAGTCCAACCAGCAGCCGCTGGGCATGAAGAACTTCATCAAGTCCTCGGACACCGACCTGGCGAAGAACTGGCAGTCCACCTGGGCCCCGGTGAAGCTGAACAAGGGCACCAACACGCTGACGCTCTCCTGCGGCCAGGGGAACCAGTGCAACGCCCTGATAGACCAGCTGTGGGTGCAGTAGCGCGGCCAAGTCGCCGTGGGAGCAAGGACTTCAGGCGGCGGTGACCTCGCCGGTCACCGCTATGCGCGTCAGTAGTTCCTCGTAGGCCGCGCGGTCGAACTCGCCCGCCACCGGGGCCATCACGGTCGCCGTGGCCAGGGCCACCGCGCGGGACAGCCGGTCGGGCCAGGGGAGTTGGTCGACCAGGCCCGACAGCAGGCCCGCCACCACCGAGTCACCGGCGCCGGTCGGGTTGCCCCGGACCCGGGCGGGCGGGATGGCGCGCCAGCGGCCCTCGGGGGCGGCCGCGAGCAGACCGCCGGTGCCGAGCGAGGCGACGACCGCGCGGGCGCCCCGGCGGCGGGCGTCCTGGGCGGCGCGCGACGGGTCGTGGGAGCCGGTGAGTTCGGCCAGTTCGTCGGCGTTGGGCTTGAGCAGGTCCGGGCGGGCGGCGACACCGCGGCGCAGGGGTTCGCCGCTGGTGTCGAGGAGGACGGGCACGCCGGCCGCCTTGGCGGCCCGTATGAGACCCGCGTACGCGCCCACCGGCACCCCCGGCGGCAGACTCCCGCACAGGGCCACCGCGGACGCCGGCGCCAGCAGGTCCTGGTAGGCGTCCTGGAAGGCGGACCACTCGGCGGGCGTGATCGTCGGGCCGGGCTCGTTGAGCTGGGTCGTGTCGCCGGTCAGCTCGTCGACGACGGCGATCGTGCGCCGGGTCGGGGCGGCGATCGGGACCAGGGCGTCCACCACCCCTGGTGCGGCGGTGAGTTGCCCCTGTACGACGGCTCCGGTGGCGCCGCCCGTGAAGCCGGTGACCGTCACCTCGTGGCCGAGGGCGGCGAGCACCCGGGCCACGTTCAGGCCCTTGCCGCCCGGGCGTTCGGTCACCTCGGTCACACGGTGGGAGGCGTGCGGCCGCAGGGACCGTACGCGATAGGTGATGTCGAGAGCGGTGTTCAGCGTGACCGTGAGGATCACCTGGGCCGACCTCCCCCGGAGAAAGACATGCAGAACGTGGTCGCCCTATTTTCACAGGACGACCGCCGCCCTCAACAGCCGGACACATCAGCCCAGTTGGGGATCGACCACCCATTCACCCCGGCGCATCACGCCCTTGAGGTCGAATTGATGGTCCAGCAGGACCAGGTCGGCGTCCTTGCCGGGCTCCAGCGAGCCGATCCGGTCGTCCATGCCGAGCAGCCGGGCCGGGTTCGCCGAGATCGCGGCCACCACGTCCTCGACGGACAGCCCGTCCACGGTGACCGCCCGCTTGAACGCGCGGTCCAGGGTCAGCGTCGACCCGGCGATGGAGCCGCCCTCCACGAGCCGCGCCACGCCTTCGCTGACCTCCACCTCCAGGGGGCCCAGCATGTAGCGCCCGTCGCCGAAACCGGCCGCGTCCATGGCGTCCGTGATGAAGGCGACCCGGCCCGCTCCCGCGTGGTGGAACGCCAACTGGAGGGAGGCCGGGTGGAGATGGGTGCCGTCGTCGATGAGTTCGACCGTGACGCGCTCGTCCTCCAGGAGGGCGGTGATCGGGCCCGGGGCACGGTGACCGATCTGCGGCATCGCGTTGAAGAGGTGGGTGGCGACCGTCGCGCCCGCGTCGATCGCCTCGACCGTCTGCTCGTACGTCGCGTCGGTGTGGCCGATCGCCGCGATGACACCGTGTTCCACGAGCAGGCGTACGGAGTCGATGCCGCCGGGGAGTTCGGTGGCGAGGGTGACCATGCGGGCCCTGCCGCGCGCGGCGTCGACCAGCTTGCGGACCTCCGCCGGGTCGGGGTCGCGCAGGAGTTCCTCGGAGTGGGCGCCCTTTCGGCACGGTGAGATGAAGGGGCCCTCGAAGTGGATACCGGCCAGATCGCCCTGCTCGGCGAGTTCGCTGAGCAGACCGGCCCGCTGGACGAGGAAGTCCATGTCGCCGGTGACCGTGGAGGCGACGAGGGTGGTGGTGCCGTGCAGACGGTGGGTGTGGATGCCGTGCAGGACGTCTTCGACGGTGCCGGAGGTGAAGGAGGCTCCGCCGCCGCCGTGGTTGTGGAGGTCGACGAAGCCGGGCACCAGCGTGAGGCCGGAGGCGTCGATGACCTGGGCGTTGGCGGGGGCTGAGCCGGCGATTCTCGTGCCGTCGACGACAAGTCGGCCATCGCGGACCGTTCCTGTGGGCAGCACGACGTCTGCGCCCGTGAGCACCGTGGGGGTGTCGGCCGTCGCGGGGTGCGGGCTCGTCGTGGCTGGTCGCGCCCACGCGGCGGTAGCCGCAGATTCGGCGGGGCCCCGCGCCCCTGGGTGGGTTGCCATCAGGGGGTTACCTCCGTGCGGTCGGTGGTGGTCAGGAGGTCCCAGGCCAGTAGGCCGGCACCGAGGCAGCCCGCCGTGTCACCCAGGGCCGCCGGCAGGATCTGTGGCTGTTTCTGGAAGGTGATCCGGCGTTCGACGGCTTCCCTCAGCGGTGTGAACAAGGTTTCCCCCGCCTCGGCCAGCCCGCCACCGATGATCAGTGCGCCGGGGTCCAGCAGGGTGAGGGCCGTGAGGAGACCGTCGGCCAGGGCGTCCACCGCCTCCTGCCAGACCCGGACGGCGTTCGGGTCGCCGGACAGGACGGCCCTGGCGCAGTCGGCGGCGTCCGCGTCCGGGTCGCCGCAGGCCCGCGCCCAGGCCTCGCTGACGGCCGCCGCGGAGGCGTACCGCTCCAGACAGCCCCGCTGGCCGCACGGACAGGCGCTGCCGCCGGGCCGTACGACGATGTGGCCGATCTCGCCCGCGAAGCCGTGCGCGCCCGACTCCACCCGGCCCGCGATGCCGATCGCGCCGGCGATACCGGTGCCGAGGGGGACGAAGAGAAAGCGGTCGGCTCCCTTGCCCGCGCCGATGCGGCCCTCGGCGAGCCCGCCGGTGCGGACGTCGTGGCCGAGGGCGACCGGGGTGCCGAGGCGGTCGCCGAGCAGGTCGCGCAGGGGTATGTCGCGCCAGCCGAGGTTGGCCGCGTAGGCGGCGACGCCGTGCTGTTCGTCGACGATGCCGGGGACGGCCACGCCGGCCGCGGCCGCGGGCTCGCCGAGGTGCTCGACGCCGTACGCGCGCAGCTCGGCGGCGAAGTCGAGGATGCCCTCGACCACCGCGTCGGGGCCGCGTTCGCGGCCGGTCGCGCGGCGGGCGCGATGGAGCAGCTCGCCGCGCGCGCCGACGAGGGCGGCCTTCATCCCGGTGCCGCCCACATCGAGGGCGATGACATGTCTCACGGGGGTAGTGTGGCCCGCCGACCCATGAGAGGTCTAGTCCACTTACGTGGTGTAGACCTTATGGAGTCCAGATATTGAACGGCGACACAGTTGGGGCGAGCAGTGCAGCGGCGTAGGACGGGAACGGTCGCGGTGGTCTCCGCACTGGGGATGACGGCGGTTCTGGGAGGCTGCGGCCTCACCGGCGGCTCGGGGGACGTGACGCTCAGACTGGTCGCCGCGGACTACGGCGACTCGGCGTCCGACAGCTCCCGGAAGTACTGGGACAAGCTGGTGAAGGAGTACGAGAGCGAGCACGCCGGTGTGAAGGTCGACGTCAGCGTGTACTCGTGGAACGACGTCGACCGCAAGGTCAAGGAGATGGTCGCCGCGGGCGACGAGCCCGACCTGGCGCAGATAGGGGCGTACGCCGACTACGCCGACAAGGACCTGCTCTACTCGGCCGACGACCTGCTCTCCATCAGCACCCAGGCCGACTTCGCCTCCCAGCTGGCCACCGCGGGGGAGGTGAGGGGCGTGCAGTACGGGATGCCCTTCGCGGCCTCGACGCGGCTGCTCTTCTACAACAAGACCCTGTTCGAGCAGGCCGGCCTCACCGCGCCGAAGACCTGGAAGCAGCTCGCCGCCGACGCCCAGGTGCTCAAGGAACGGGGCGTGAAGTACCCGTACGCGCTGCCGCTCGGCTCCGAGGAGGCGCAGGCCGAGACCATGCAGTGGATGCTCAGCGGAGGGGGCGGCTACACGGACGCCGTCGGCACCTACGGCATCGACTCCACGGAGAACGTCGCCACCTTCGACTGGCTGAAGAACGACCTGGTCGACAAGGGCCTCACCGGTCCGGTCGCACCGGGCCGGCTCAACCGCGCCGCCGCGTTCACCGCCTTCGCCGACGGTGAGGTGGGCATGCTCAACGGCCATCCCTCGCTGATGAAGATCGCCGCGAGGAAGGGCGTGAAGTTCGGCATGGTGCCGATGCCGGGCGTCGACGGGCGGAGCAGGACCGCGCTGGGCGTGGCCGACTGGATGATGGCCTTCAAGAAGAACGGCCACGCCCAGCAGATCGGCGACTTCCTCGACTTCGTCTACGACCGGAAGAACGTCCTCGCCTTCTCGCACGAGTACGACCTGTTGCCGGTCACCAACTCGGCCTCCGAGGCGATGGGTTCGGACGCCGAGGACGCCGACCTCAAGCCGTTCCTCGACGAGCTGCCCCGGTCCGAGATGTATCCCGTGGACAAGATGTCGTGGGCGGACGTGAGCGCCGCGGTGAAGAAGCGGATAGGCCAGGCGGTCGCCCCGGGCGGAAGCCCGGCGGCGACGCTCGGGCAGCTGCAGGACGCGGCCTCGTCGGCGGAGAGCGCGGACTAGGCCTTCAGCGGCTGTGGGGTGACTGTCAGTGGCGGGGGCTACGGTTCTGACATGGACGAGGAGCAGCAGCTGGGGGAGCGCGAGCGGGCCGTGCTCGCACTGGAGCGCCGGGGTTTCCCGGGCCCCGGCCTGAAGGAGCGGGCGATACGGGAGGAGCTGGGGCTGGCCCCGGTCCGCTACTACCAGTTGCTGAACGCCCTGCTGGACGACGAGCGGGCGCTCGCTCATGATCCGGTCACCGTGAACAGGCTGAGAAGAGTGCGGGAGCAGCGGCGGGGGGAGCGTTAGGGTCGCCTTATGGGAAGCCCTACGGATCGTCTGCCGGTGCCGTCCACCCGGGCCGGGCGGGACGGACTCGCCGCCATCCTCGCGAACCCCGCGAAGTCGGTGCTCGCCTTCGACTTCGACGGGACCCTCGCCCCGATCGTGCCGGACCCCGAGCAGGCCCGGGCCCACCCGGAGGCGGTTCCCGCGCTGGCGGGCCTCGCGCCGAAGGTGGCCTCCGTGGCGGTCGTCACCGGCCGTCCGGCCGGGGTCGCCGTCCGGCACGGAGGCTTCGCGGGGGTCGCCGGCCTGGAACACCTGGTCGTCCTCGGGCACTACGGCGCCGAGCGCTGGGACGCGGTCAGCGGCGAGGTCAGCGCCCCCGCCCCGCACCCCGGGGTCGCCGCCGTGCGCGCCGAACTCCCCGGCTTCCTGGACCGGATCGGAGCCTGGCAGGGCACGTGGATCGAGGAGAAGGGGCGCGCGGTCGCCGTCCACACCCGCCGCGCCACCGACCCCCAGGCCGCCTTCGACGCCCTCCGCGAACCCCTCACCGACCTCGCCACCCGCCACGGCCTGATCGTCGAGCCCGGCCGTATGGTCCTGGAGCTGCGCCCGCCGGGCATGGACAAGGGCGTGGCCCTCGTGGACCACGTCCGCGAGATCCACGCGACGGCGGTCCTCTACGCCGGCGACGACCTCGGCGACCTCCCCGCCTTCGCCGCTGTGGAGAAACTCCGCTCCGACGGCGTCCCGGGCCTGCTGGTGTGCAGCGGCAGCGACGAGGTGACGGAGCTGCGGGAGCGCGCGGACCTGGTGGTGGAGGGGCCGGCGGGGGTGGTGGGGCTGCTGCGGGGGCTGGCAGCACAGCTGAGGTGAGCTCCCCTGCGGGTCAGCTCCGCAACGCCTCCAGCTGGTCGAGGAACCACTGCGCCGGAGGCAGCGCCGTCGCCGCGGCAGCGAGTCGCTTCGTCCGCTCGGCCCTCTCCTCCACCGGCATGCTCAGCGCCGCGTGCAGCGCCCGCGCCGTTTCCACCACGTCGTACGGGTTGACCACGACCGCGTCCTTGCCCAGCTCCTCGAACGCCCCCGCCTCCCGCGACAGCACCAGCGCGCACCCCTCGTCGGAGACGACCGGCATCTCCTTCGCGACCAGGTTCATACCGTCCCGGATCGGGTTGACCAGTGCCACGTCGGCCAGCCGGTAGGCCGCCAGGGAGCGTGCGAAGTCGTCCTTGACGTGCAGCACGACCGGGGTCCAGGTCGCCGTACCGTACTGGGAGTTGATCTCCTCCGCGAGGCGCTGCACCTCCGCCGTGTAGTCCCGGTAGACGGCGAGGTCCTGACGGGAGGGGTAGGCGAAGGCCACGTGCGCGACCCGCTCGCGCCACTCCGGGTGGTCGTCGAGGAGCTGCCGGTACGCCAGCAGCCCGCGCACGATGTTCTTGGACAGCTCGGTCCGGTCCACCCGCACGATCGCCTTGCGGCCCGCGCCGATCTCCTCGCGCAGGGCCCGCATACGCTCCTCGACGTCCGCCTCGTGCGAGCGCGCGTGCAGGAACTCCGCGTCGGCGCCGAGGCCGTGGACGCCGAGCCAGGTCCGGTGCCCGGGCCCCTTCCAGCCGGGGACGTGCTGGAAGGCCTCGGGCACCCCGGACAGGGCCATCCGGGTAACCGCTTCGACGTCCGTCGCCTGGACGCAGGAGACGAAGGCCGACCGCCACCGGTGGGTCAGGAAACCCAGGCGGTCCGCGCCGAGCATGCCCAGGACCAGCTGCCTGCGGATGTCGTCGGGCAGCAGGGCGAAGTACTCCGCGGGCGCCCACGGTGTGTGCGAGAAGTGCCCGATCCGCAGGTCGGGGCGGAGCTCCCGCAGCATGCCGGGGACGAGACACAGGTGGTAGTCCTGCACCAGGACCGCCGCCCCGTCGCCCGCCTCCTCGGCCAGCGCCTCGGCGAAGGCCCGGTTGTAGGCCTCGTACGACTCCCACTGCCGGCGGAACTCCGCGTCGAAGACCGGCTCCAGCGGTGTCTGGTACAGCATGTGGTGGACGAACCAGAGGACCGAGTTCGCGACGCCGTTGTACGCGTCCGCGTGCACATCGGCCGGGATGTCCAGCATCCGCACGCCGTCCTCGCCGATCCCGCGCCGCACCGCCTCGCGGTCGCCGTCGCTGAGCGCCGAGCACACCCACAGCGCGCCCGCGTCCGGCCCGATCGCGGAGAGACCGGAGACCAGCCCGCCGCCGCCGCGCTTGGCGGTCAGCGAGCCGTCCTCCTGGACGACGTACGAGACCGGGCCGCGGTTGGACGCGACCAGCACCTGATGGACAGCACCGTGCGTGGAAGCCATACGCCTCAACCTAGCCCGGCCCGTAAACGCTCAAACGTTTGGTTGCGCTCTGCGGGTGCGCCGTATACAGCGGGTGAGACCCCTCCGTGCGGAGATCAGGCGACCTTACGGGAGGCGTACTCCGCGATCTCCGCCATCGGCGGCCGCTCCTCGGTGTCCACGGAGTAGGTGCGCGGCTCGAAGCCGTCCTCGCCCCGTTCGAACTGGGTGAGGGAGGGACGGATGAGATGTCCGCGGGCCAGCCTCAGCTGGGCCGTGCGGTAGATCGCCGCGGCCATCCGGCCCAGCGCCTGTCCGTCCTGGTGCCGGTGCTTGCGCACGCCGACGTCGACCTGGGCGAGCGCGTCGAGGCCGACCAGATGCAGCGCGTCGATCAGCATGCCGAGCTCGACGCCGTAGCCGACGGGGAACGGCAGCTGTTCCAGCAGGGAGCGGCGGGCCGCGTACTCACCGCCGAGGGGCTGGACGAAACCGGCCAGCTGCGGCCAGTGCATGTTGAGCAGCGGGCGCGCCATGAGCTCGGTGACCCGGCCGCCCTGGCCTCTCGCGCCGCCGAGCGGGCGGTCGTACATGCCCTTGACCAGGTCGATCCCGGGGTCGGTGAGCAGCGGGCCGACGATCCCGGAGACGAAGTCGGAGGAGAACTCCTTCAGGTCCGCGTCGATGAAGCAGACGATGTCCCCGGTGGTGACGAGCAGCGAGCGCCACAGGACCTCGCCCTTGCCGGGGACGGCCGGGAGCCGGGGCAGGATGTCGTCGCGGTGGACGACCCGCGCGCCGGCCGCCGAGGCGACCTCGGACGTACGGTCGGTGGACCCGGAGTCGACGACGACGATCTCGTCGACCAGCGGCACCTGCTGCATCAGGTCATGGCGGATGACGGCGACGATGTCGCCGACCGTCTCCTCCTCGTTGAGCGCGGGCAGGACGACGGAGACCGACTGGCCGGAGCGTTGTTTCGCGGCCAGGATCTGGTGGAGCGGGCGATCGGTGACGGACCAGGAGCGGGTGCTCAGCCAGCGCTCGACTTCTTCCAGCACGTAGGCGGCTCCTCACTTGTGTCTCGCGGTTCGGACGACTCTCTCAACTCTCCTGGCCTTCGGTTACAGTCTTGAACAACGTCGATGACCATCGCATGTCCGAGGTCATTGAACCGACAACCGAATACCGCTCATCCAGAGGGGCAGAGGGATACGGCCCGATGAAGCCCCGGCAACCCTCCAGTCGGCTCTCGTAGATCAATGCTGATCGTTCCGCGAGGCTCCCGGCTAGGGAAGGTGCCAAATCCGTCTCACGGCGAGATGCGTCGTGAGGAAGATGAGGAGAAAGGGCCTCGCCTCACATGGCTGCGCAGACTGTTGCAAGCACCACGGACTCCACGACCGTCGACCTCGGACCCGCCGCGGCACTGAGCTGCCGCGAATGCGGTCACCGGGTACCGCTCGGTCCGGTCTTCGCCTGCGAGGAGTGTTTCGGCCCGCTCGAGATCGCGTACGACTTCTCGGCATACGACACCGAGGAGCTCCGCAAGCAGATCGAGGCGGGACCTTCGAACATCTGGCGTTACGCGCCGCTGCTGCCCGTCCCGGCGGACGTGGCCGACAAGCCGAACATCAACCCCGGCTGGACCAAGCTGGTCAAGGCCGACAATCTCGCCCGTGAGCTCGGCGTCACCGGCGGTCTGTACGTGAAGGACGACTCCGGCAACCCGACGCACTCCTTCAAGGACCGGGTCGTCGCCCAGGCCATCGAGGCCGCGCGTGCCTTCGGCTTCACCACCCTCTCCTGCTCCTCCACCGGCAACCTCGCGGGCGCGGTCGGCGCCGCCGCCGCGCGGGCCGGCTTCCGCTCCTGCGTCTTCATCCCGCACGACCTGGAGCAGGGCAAGGTCGTCATGGCCGCGGTCTACGGCGGCGAGCTCGTCGGTATCGAGGGCAACTACGACGACGTGAACCGCTTCTGCTCCGAGCTGATCGGCGACCCGGCCGGCGAGGGCTGGGGCTTCGTCAACGTCAACCTGCGGCCCTACTACGCGGAGGGGTCCAAGACCCTGGCCTACGAGATCTGCGAGCAGCTGGGCTGGAAGCTGCCCGACCAGCTGGTGGTGCCGATCGCCTCCGGGTCGCAGCTCACGAAGATCGACAAGGGGCTGCAGGAGCTGATCAAGCTCGGGCTCGTCGAGGACAGGCCGTACAAGATCTTCGGCGCCCAGGCGGAGGGCTGCTCGCCGGTGTCCGTGGCCTACAAGGCCGGGCACGACGTGGTCCGCCCGCAGAAGCCGAACACCATCGCCAAGTCGCTGGCCATCGGCAACCCGGCGGACGGACCGTACGTCCTGGACATCGCCCGTCGCACCGGCGGCGCGGTGGAGGACGTCGACGACGAGCAGGTCGTCGAGGCGATCAAGCTGCTGGCCCGCACCGAGGGCATCTTCGCCGAGACGGCGGGTGGCGTGACGGTGGGTGTCACCAAGAAGCTGATCGAGAACGGTCTCCTCGACCCGACCCTGACCACGGTCGTGCTGAACACCGGCGACGGCCTCAAGACCCTGGACGCGGTGGCCTCCGACACCGGCCTGACCGCGACCATCCGTCCGAACCTCGACTCCTTCCGAGAGGCTGGCCTCGCATCATGAGCGTTTCCGTCCGCATTCCGACCATCCTGCGTACCTACACCGGCGGACAGGCCGAGGTGACCGCCGAGGGCGGGACCCTCGCCGAGGTCATCGCCGACCTGGAGAAGAACCACACCGGTATCGCCGCGCGCGTCCTCGACGACCAGGGCAAGCTGCGCCGGTTCGTCAACGTGTACGTCAACGACGACGACGTGCGGTTCGAGCAGGGGCTGGAGACGGCCACCCCGGACGGTGCGGGCGTGTCGATCATCCCGGCCGTCGCCGGCGGCTGAGCGCGCATACCGGCCGCCCCGATTATTACCGTCGGTAACGCCGGTTACCAAGAGTTCATCGAATTGCCCCCTCCGTGAGAGAACCGGAGGGGGCAATTCTGCATGGTTGAGCACGGTACAGTTGGGGAACCAGCTGCTTTCCGTATGCCGGACGCATATGAGTACCGTCTCCGGATGCGATGAGAAGTAGCCAAAGTGTGCACGTCTTTTGTGGCTTATGCGCGTTTTATGGGGCCCGACTTGCCCTGAATTCGGGCGAATTCTCACTACATTCCGGACCCCTTCCGTCCAGAATTCTCGTCCGATTGACCTGTTGCAGACGGCAGTTGGACAGATACATTCGGCCGCGGTCGACGCGTTCCGGCGCACGCCCCCAAACCGTGGGGGGTGAGGTCTGACCCGGATCCGCGAAGTGCGGATCTGTGCAAGGGCCAGTAATAGGGGAGTTAGGCATGGCTCAGGGCACCGTCAAGTGGTTCAACGCGGAGAAGGGGTACGGCTTCATCGCGGTCGACGGTGGTGCGGATGTTTTCGTCCACTACAGCGCCATCCAGATGGACGGGTACCGCACCCTGGAAGAGGGCCAGCGGGTCGATTTTGAGATCTCGCAGGGTCAGAAGGGGCCGCAGGCGGACATGGTTCGCCTGGCGACCGGCTGAAGCACGCGCCGGGCAGTAACAGCGTCGTTCTTCTGTTCTTCTTCGGAGGGCTCGTATCCCATGGGGAGTCATGGGTTACGAGCCCTTCGGCATGCCCGGGGGCACCCGCCGGGACCCGTCACGGCCCCGCCCGAGACCCGGCCGATCCCGAGAGCCGCTTGCACTCGCCTACCCCGAGTGCTAATCATTGGCGTTAGCACTCTGAAGGTGAGAGTGACAAAGAAGGACCGGGTCGGTGAGGCCCGCAGGCCGGGTGGGGCAAGGAACCCACGGGTCGGCGAGCCGTCCGTCGCGGGCGCGGGCGCGGTCCGAAGGAATCACCCCCAGTCCTGGAGGGACCACTTCACATGGCCAAGATCATCGCGTTCGACGAGGAGGCGCGGCGCGGCCTCGAGCGCGGCATGAACCAGCTCGCGGACGCCGTGAAGGTGACGCTCGGCCCCAAGGGCCGCAACGTCGTCCTCGAGAAGAAGTGGGGCGCCCCCACGATCACCAACGATGGTGTCTCCATCGCCAAGGAGATCGAGCTCGAGGACCCGTACGAGAAGATCGGCGCCGAGCTGGTCAAGGAAGTCGCCAAGAAGACGGACGACGTCGCCGGTGACGGTACGACCACCGCGACCGTTCTCGCCCAGGCCCTCGTCAAGGAAGGCCTGCGCAACGTAGCCGCCGGCGCCAACCCGATGGCCCTCAAGCGCGGTATCGAGAAGGCCGTCGAGGCCGTCTCCGGTGCCCTGCTCGAGCAGGCGAAGGATGTCGAGACCAAGGAGCAGATCGCCTCCACGGCCTCCATCTCCGCCGCCGACACCCAGATCGGCGAGCTCATCGCCGAGGCCATGGACAAGGTCGGCAAGGAAGGCGTCATCACCGTCGAGGAGTCCCAGACCTTCGGTCTGGAGCTGGAGCTCACCGAGGGTATGCGCTTCGACAAGGGCTACATCTCGGCGTACTTCGCCACCGACATGGAGCGGATGGAGGCGTCGCTCGACGACCCGTACATCCTGATCGCCAACTCCAAGATCGGCTCCGTCAAGGACCTGCTCCCGCTCCTGGAGAAGGTCATGCAGTCGGGCAAGCCGCTGCTGATCATCGCTGAGGACGTCGAGGGCGAGGCCCTGTCGACCCTGGTCGTCAACAAGATCCGCGGCACCTTCAAGTCCGTCGCCGTCAAGGCCCCGGGCTTCGGCGACCGCCGCAAGGCGATGCTGAACGACATCGCCATCCTCACCGGCGGCGAGGTCATCTCCGAGGAGGTCGGTCTCAAGCTGGAGAACACCTCCCTGGACCTCCTGGGCAAGGCCCGCAAGGTCGTCATCACCAAGGACGAGACCACCATCGTCGACGGTGCCGGCTCCTCCGAGCAGGTCGCGGGCCGGGTCAACCAGATCCGCGCCGAGATCGAGAACAGCGACTCGGACTACGACCGTGAGAAGCTGCAGGAGCGCCTGGCGAAGCTCGCCGGCGGTGTCGCGGTCATCAAGGCCGGTGCCGCCACCGAGGTGGAGCTCAAGGAGCGCAAGCACCGCATCGAGGACGCCGTCCGCAACGCCAAGGCGGCCGTCGAGGAGGGCATCGTCGCCGGTGGTGGCGTCGCGCTCATCCAGGCGTCCTCCGTCTTCGAGAAGCTGGACCTGGAGGGTGACGAGGCGACCGGCGCCAACGCCGTGCGCATCGCGCTCGAGGCCCCGCTGAAGCAGATCGCCGTCAACGCCGGCCTCGAGGGCGGTGTCGTGGTGGAGAAGGTCCGCAACCTGACCCCGGGCCACGGTCTGAACGCCGCGACCGGTGAGTACGTCGACCTGGTCAAGGCCGGCATCATCGACCCGGCGAAGGTGACCCGTTCCGCGCTGCAGAACGCCGCCTCCATCGCCGCGCTGTTCCTCACCACCGAGGCCGTCATCGCCGACAAGCCGGAGAAGGCCGCCGCGCCCGCCGGTGGCGGTATGCCGGGTGGTGACATGGACTTCTGATCGACCGGTTCCGGTTGATCGGCGATCGGCCCGCGCGGTTGATCGACGTCCTTGCCGAGGGCGGTATCCCCAGCTTCCCGCCGGGGGTGCCGCCCTCGCGCGTGTGTTCGCAAGTCCCGTGCGGGGAAAGCCACTTGGCATGACCGCCACCCCCACCGCGACACGCGCCGCCGAGCTTCTCTCCCGCCCCTTCACCGTGGGCGGCCTGACCGTCCCCAACCGCGTCGTCATGGCGCCGATGACCCGCAAGTTCTCCCCGGGCGGAGTGCCGGGCGAGGACGTGGTGTCGTACTACGCGCGCCGGGCCGCCGCCGGGGTCGGGCTGATCGTCACCGAGGGCGTGTACGTCGACCACGCCTCGGCCGGTGAGTTCGACGGCATCCCGCGGCTGCACGGACCGGAGCGGGGGGCGGCCTGGTCGAAGGTGGTGGAGGCCGTGCACGCCGAGGGCGGCGCGATCGTGCCGCAGATCTGGCACATCGGCATGATCCGCGACCAGCCGGAGGGGGAGTACGCGCACGCGCCCCATATCGGCCCCTCCGGCATCCGTACGGACGGCACCGAGGGCGCGGGGAAGGCGATGACCCTCCAGGACGTGGACGACGTCGTCGAGTCCTTCGCCCGGGCCGCCGCGACCTCCGAGGCGCTCGGCTTCGACGGGGTCGAACTGCACGGCGCCCACGGCTACTTGATCGACCAGTTCCTGTGGGCGGGCACCAACCGCCGCACCGACGAGTACGGCGGTGACCTCGTCGCCCGGACGAGATTCGCGGCGGAGGTCGTACGGGCCGTACGGGCGGCGGTCTCCCCGGACTTCCCGGTGATCTTCCGTTTCTCGCAGTGGAAGCTGTGGGCGTGGGAGGCGCGCCTCGCCGAGACGCCGGGGGAGCTGGAGGCGGTGCTCGCTCCGCTCGCCGAGGCCGGGGTGGACGCCTTCCACGCCTCCACCCGGCGCCACTGGACACCCGAGTTCGAGGGGTCCGACCTCAATCTGGCGGGCTGGGCGAAGAAGCTGACCGGGAAGCCGGCGATCACCGTCGGGTCGGTCGGGCTCGACGGGGACTTCCTGGAGGCGTTCCTCGGGAAGGGGGCGCCGTTGAAGGGGCTCGACGGTCTGCTGGACCGGCTGGAGGCGGGGGAGTACGACCTGGTGGCGGTCGGGCGGGCGCTGCTGCAGGACCCCGAGTGGGCGGCGAAGGTGCTGGCGGGGCGGTTCGGGGAGCTCGCGCCGTACGACGCGGTGTCGCTGGGGTCGCTGAGCTGACGCGAGGGGCCGGGGTGCGCGGAGTCACACCGGCTTGCGGAATAGCGTGATCGGCCGGGCGGTTGGTGCGTAGGTAGATTCCATGCGCATGCACATACCGTCCGGTTCCCCTAGGAGACCCTCACGTGACCGCCACCGTCCCCGAGTCCGCTTCCCGCGCGGCCGAGATCCTCTCCCGTCCCACCCCGATCAACGGCCTGACCGTGCCCAACCGCATCGTCATGGCGCCGATGACCCGCAACTTCTCGCCGCGCGGAGTGCCGGGCGAGGACGTGGTGTCGTACTACGCGCGCCGGGCCGCCGCCGGGGTGGGCCTGATCGTCACCGAGGGTACGTACGTCGGCCATGACTCGGCCGGGGACAGCGACCGCGTCCCGCGGTTCAACGGCGAGGAGCAGCTGGCCGGATGGGCGAAGGTCGCCGAGGGAGTGCACGCGGCGGGCGGCACGATCGTGCCGCAGCTGTGGCACATCGGCATGGTGCGCAAGCAGGGGCAGCCGCCGTTCGCCGACGCCCCCGCCGTCGGGCCGTCCGGCCTGGCGAACGCGGGTGCCGAGCCGACCGGCGAGGCGATGACCCAGCGGGACGTGGACGACGTCATCGGCGCGTTCGCCGAGGCCGCCGCGGCCGCGGAGCGCATCGGCTTCGACGGCGTGGAGATCCACGGCGCCCACGGCTATCTCGTCGACCAGTTCCTGTGGGCGGGCACCAACCGCCGTACCGACGCGTACGGCGGTGACCCGGTGGCGCGCACCAAGTTCGCGGCGGAGATCGTCGCGGCGGTCCGGGAGACCGTGTCGCCCGAGTTCCCGATCATCTTCCGCTACTCGCAGTGGAAGCAGCAGGACTACACCGCTCGGCTCGCCGAGACGCCGGAGGAGCTGGAGGCGATCCTCGCTCCGCTGGCCGCCGCGGGGGTGGACGCCTTCCACGCGTCCACGCGGCGGTACTGGCTGCCCGAGTTCGAGGGCTCCGACCTCAACCTGGCCGGCTGGACGAAGAAGCTCACCGGCAGGACGGCCATCACCGTCGGCTCGGTCGGCCTCGACGGGGACTTCCTCAACTCGTTCGTGGGCGAGGGCTCGCCGCTCAAGGGCATCGACGACCTCCTCGACAGCCTGGAGCGCGACGAGTACGACTTCGTCGCGATCGGGCGCGCGCTGCTGCAGGACCCCGAGTGGGCCGCGAAGGTCCTCGGCGGCCGCTTCGACGAGCTGAAGCCGTACGAGGCGGCGGCGCTGCGCTCGCTGAGCTGAGGGGCTGTGCGGGCCGGTGGGGGTGCGCGTCCCCGGGGGCTGCGCTGAGCGGGACTGGGGTGGACTGGGCTGAGAAGGGTTGTTGACAATGGGTCCATGACCCGTGCCCGCATCGCCACCCACTCCGACATCGACGCCATCGTCTCCACCTTCACCAGCGCCTTCGCCCAGGACCCGGTGTGGGGGCCCGTACAGGCGGACGTCATGTGGCGGGTCTACGTCACCTCCGCGCTGCGCTATCCCTGGACCGTCGTCACCCCGGACGTCGAGGCCGCCGCGCTCTGGATCCCGCCGGGCGGGGTCGAGCTCACCGAGGAGGAACTGGCCGGTCTGGAAGGGACGTTGGCCGAGGCCACCGATCCCGCCACGGCCCGCTGGATCATGGAGGTCGGAGACCGGTTCGAGGAGGCGCACCCGGCCGAGCCCTTCTTCCACCTCACCATCCTCGGCACGCATGCCGACCATCGCGGCAAGGGACTGGGGATGGCGCTGCTGGCCGAGAGCCTCGCCCGGATCGACGAACTCGGCGCCCCCGCCTATCTGGAGTCGACCAATCCCGCCAACCTCGAGCGGTACGAGAGCGTGGGCTTCACGGCCCGCGAGGAGATCGTGCTCCCCTCGGGGCAGGTGGTGACGACGATGTGGCGGCCGGCCGGCCCCTCCTGACCTGGTCCCTCTGCGGGACATGCTGGTTAGGCTCGGACGATGACAGCTGATGGAGTGACCGAAGGGCCTGTCGTGCGTACCGCCGCCGGCGCGGTGCGCGGACTTCGGGAGGGCGGCCTCACCGTCTTCCGTGGGATTCCGTTCGCCGAACCACCGGTCGGAGAGGCCCGGTTCGGGGCACCTCGGCGCGTGCGGGCCTGGGAGGGCACCAGGGAGGCGTACGCCTTCGGGCCCCCGCCCCCGCAGGAGTCCGGGTTCCAGGGCCGCAGGGGTGTGCTGGACGCGCCCGAGGGCGACGACTGGCTGACCGTCAATGTCTGGACCCCGGAGGCGGACGCGGCCGCCGGGCGGCCGGTCATGGTCTGGATCTACGGCGGTGCCTACAAGCTGGGCCACTCCGGGAGCCCGGGCTACGACGCCCGGCGCATCGCCCGGGACGGAGACCTGGTCGTCGTCACCCTCAACTACCGGGTCGGCATCGAGGGGTTCGCGCGGCTCGACGGAGTGCCGGCCAACCGCGGGCTGCTGGACCAGGTGGCCGCCCTGGAGTGGGTACGGGAGAACATCACGGCGTTCGGGGGCGACCCCGGCCGGGTCACCGTCTTCGGGGAGTCGGCGGGGGCCGGATCGGTGGCGTCGCTGCTGGCCATGCCGAGTGCGCGGGGGCTGTTCCGGCGGGCGATCGCGCAGAGCGTGCCGGGGACCTACTTCTCCGACGAGCTGGCCCGGGACATCGCGTCGGCGATCGCCGCGGAGGCGGGAGTGGGCCCGACGGCCGCCGAGCTCGCCGCCTTCGACCCACGCCAACTCCCCTCCTTCGGCGAGACGCTGGGGATGGACATGCGGGCCACGCGTGCGGAGCGCTGGGGGCAGGTGGCCCCGACGGCCACGCCCTTCTCCCCGGTCGTCGACGGCGAGGTGCTGCCGTGCACCCCCTGGGATGCGCTGGCGGCCGGTTCGGGCCGGGACATCGATCTGCTCGTCGGACACAACCGGGACGAGTACCGGCTGTTCCTCGTCCTCGCCGGGCAGCAGCCTGGCGAGCTCGGTCAGGAAGAGGCGAGTTGGGCGCTGCGGACCTTCGCGCCCGGCGGGCCGGAGGGCGAGCGGGCGTACCGTGCCGCCTTTCCGGACGCGACGCCGGGCGAGCTGTTCGAGCGGGTGCAGACGGACTGGCTGTTCGGGATGCCCTCGCTGAAGCTGGCCGAGGCACAGGTCGCCGGCGGCGGCCGGGCCCATCTCTACGAGCTGACCTGGTCGGCACCGGGCAACGACGGAGCCCTGGGCGCCTGCCACGGGCTGGACATCCCGCTGCTCTTCGGCACGTTCGAGGCGGACCTGGGGCTGCTGCTGTTCGCGGGGAGCGGGGTGCCGAAGGAGGCGGAGGAGCTGTCGGCGCGGTTCCGCTCGGCGTGGACGGCGTTCGCGCGGACGGGCGAGCCGGGCTGGCCGGCGTACGACGGCGAGGGCCGGCTGACACAGGTGCTGGACGTGAAGCCGGAGATCGGACCCTACCCGGGCGAGACGACACGGCGGCTGTGGGAGGACCACGAGTTCCGGCCGCTGCCTCTGCTGGACTGAACCGGCTACAGATTGCCCAGCGGCTCGATGTCCACTTTCACCGGCGTACCCCACACCCGCAGCACCTCGTAGTCGGTGAACTCGTGCACGAGCCGGTACGCCATCGCCGGACGCGGTCCGCGCCGCTGGGCGGTGAGGTACAGCTCGGCCTCCCGCCGGTCCCGCCGCGGGGTGCCGCACAGCTGCCACTCCTGGCCGTTCCACAGCTCCGGCAGCCAGCGCTGCTGGGGCTGGGGGCGGTCGGCGCGGACGCCGTAGCGGGAGGGCGCGGACTCGGTGGGGGCCTGCGGAAGCGGACCACCGCCGTACTCCGCGCGCCGGGCGGCACGGCGCCGGGTCTCACACAGCAGACACAGATCCGGGGCGCTCTTGTCGACCGGCCCGTTCGGGTGCTCGGCACAACGGGTGGCGGGGGCGGAGCCGCCGACACTGTCGTCGAGCAGATCCAGGGCACGGCGGAGATCCACCCTGACCTCGTGGAGCCTGGAGTCCGGCGTGTCGGCACTCAACGACTCCCCGTGCTCACCGAGAACACGAAGAGCACGGCCGAGGGCGGTCAGCTGGGCGTGGTTCATGGGTATCAGTCTGCCCTGCCCTCCACCCGACGGTTCAGGGAGCGAGGCGGGTCACCCTGTGGCCGCTGTGGCCAGGGCCGTTCGCAGGTGGCCGTCGGACTGTGTCAGGAGCCGGGCCGCCGTCGGGCCGTCGACGTTCGCCAGGATGGTGAGGATCGCGTTCTTCACCTCGCCGTCCGTGGCCGCCAGGGCCCGCTCGATCTCCTCGTCCGTGGCCCCCGTGGCGAGGGCGACGATACGGCGGGAGCGGGCGCGGAGCTTCTCGTTCGAGGCGCGTACGTCGACCATCAAGTTCCCGTACGTCTTCCCGAGGCGGATCATCGTGATCGTCGACAGCATGTTGAGGACCAGCTTCTGGGCCGTGCCCGCCTTGAGGCGGGTGGAGCCGGTGAGCAGCTCCGGGCCGACCACGACCTCGATGCCGTGGTCGGCGGCGGCCGCGAGCGCGCTGTCCGCGTTGCAGGCCAGCCCGATGGTCAACGCCCCCTGCCGACGGGCGTGTTCGACGGCGGCGAGGGCGTACGGGGTCCGTCCCGAGGCGGAGACGCCGACGACCGTGTCGGACGCGGTGAGGCCGAGGGCGTCGAGATCCGCGCGGGCCATCTCGCCGGAGTCCTCGGCGCCCTCCACCGAGGTCACCATGGCGGGCGGCCCGCCCGCGATCAGCCCGACGACCTGCTCCGGGCCGGTGTTGAAGGTCGGCGGACACTCGGACGCGTCCAGGACACCGAGCCGGCCGGCGGTCCCCGCACCCGCGTAGACCAACCGACCGCCCCGCGCCATGCGTTCGGCCACGGCGTCGATCGCGGCGGCGATGGCCGGGAGCCGCCGCGCGACCGCTGCCGGGACGGTGGTGTCCTCGTCGTTCATCAGCCGGGCGATGTCGAGGGTGGGCCGCTGATCGATGTCGGCGAGCTCGGGACGGAACGCCTCGGTGGTCAGAGCTTCCAACGCGGCACGCAGATCACGGGGGTTGGATGTGGAGGTCATGGGAGGCGGCTCTTTCAGGTGTTCGGTTCGGTGTCCCGCCCGGGCTTGCGGTCGGAGCTGCGGTCTGTCCGCGATCTATTTGCCTGCGGCCTATTTGCCTGCGGTCTATTTGCCTGCGGTCTGTCTGCCTGCGGTCTATCTGCGATGCCGGTGCGCCAACGCCTCGTAGGACGCGGCCAGCGCCGGCGCCGCCGTCTCGTACGTCTTCTGCGCCACCCCCACGAACAGACAGTCCACGACCAGGAGCTGACTCGTCCGGGACGACATCGCCGCCGGCCTCAGCTCGCTCTCCCGCGCGGTGGACGTGGTCAGCACATGGTCGGCGTACTGCGCCACCGCCCCGTTCGGACGCCCCGTGATCGCGACGGTCGTGGCACCGCGCTCGAAGGCCACCCGCAGCGGCTCGATGACATCCCCCGTCGACCCGGAGTGCGTGATGGCGATGGCGACGTCCCCGGCGCGCAGCTGCACCGCGTTCGTCACGGCGAGATGCGGATCGCTGTGCGCCTGCGCCATCAGCCCTATCCGCAGCAGCTTCTGCGTGAGGTCCTGCGCGACCAGCCCCGACGCCCCCACGCCGTACACATCGATCCGCCGTGCCACGGCCGCCGCGGCGACGGCCGCGGCCAACTGCGCGGTGTCCAGCCCGGCCGCGGTGTCGGCGAGCGTCTGCTGCTCGTCGTAGGCCAGCTTGGCGACGACGTCGGCGATCGGGTCGTCGACCGCTATGTCGGTGGTGATCGCGGGCGCCCGCCCCGACTGCTGCTGCGCCGCGAGTCCGGCGAGGGCCAGCCGCAGATCGCGGTACCCCGGATACCCGAGCAGCCGGGCCGTCCGTACGACCGTCGCCTCGCTGGTGCCGGTGAGTTCCGCGAGACCGGTGACCGTGAGGGCCGCGCAGCCCGCCGGGTCGCCCGCGACGGCCTCGGCGACGCGCTGCATGGAGCGGGTCATGGAGGGTGCGAGGGTGCGCACCTTGGCGGCGAGGGCGGCGGGCGCGGGCGGCGCGGCGGCCTGGAAAATTTCCTTCACGTTCTGGGTCACTCATGAAAGATATTTTCGGTCCGGCCTCCTGGTCAAGAGTGCGCACAATGGGGTCATGCACCCCATCAGTCCCCTGGAGCAGGCGTTGCACGCGGCGCGCGCCCTCGTGCTCGCCGACCTGGCCGCGAGCGAGGTCACCGCGGCGGACGTGGTGTCGATGGTGGAGGAGTCCGTGGTGCGGCGGCGCTGGTGGGTGGAGCAGTGGCCGGAGGGGGTGGAGTACGTCGCCGGGCTGGTCGCGCAGGATGTCCAGGACGCCCTGCTGGAGGCGTACGGCCGCTGGCCCCTGTGCCCGGTCTGCGGCGCCGGCGACCCGCACGCCCTGGAGGTCGAGCCCGAACTGGGCCCCGACCCGCGCTGGGTCTGCCACCAGGCGGGCGTGAAGGTCGCGGCGGTGGGTGCGCTGGGCTCGGCCACCGGCGGGACGGCCACCTCGTGACCGTGTACATCGACCCACCGGACTGGCCCGGCCACGGCCGGATGTGGTCCCACCTGGTCAGCGATGTCTCGTTCGACGAACTGCGGTCGTTCGCCGACGGGTTGGGGGTTCCGCGGCGGGCCTTCGAGCGGGACCACTACGACATCCCGTCGCATCGGTACGCGGAAGTGGTGGCCGCGGGCGCGGTGGAGGTCAGCAGCCGGGAGGTGGTGCGGTTGCTGGTGGAGTCCGGGTTGCGACGGCCGAAGGGGCGGGCCGGAGGCGTCAGTCCGTGAACACGGGCTGGAGACTGCGCCACCAGGTCATGAGGCCCGTGGAATTGGTGCCGGTCACCGCGAAGAGCGCGGGCCGGTCGTAGTAGGTGCAGAAGATGACGTACTGCGCGCTCGCCCAGTAGCAGGCCATGTCGCCGGTCGCCGTCGAGCTGTCGTCCTCGCGCCAGACGGTGCGCGCGCTCCCCTGCGGGCTGCAGTCCTGCTCCGGCAGTTGCGAGGTGTAGGTCTGGTACACCTCGTCGGCCTTGCTCTTGGACGGATACGTGGTGATCGTCGCCTTGGCCGTGCCGACCACGGTGGACACCGTGCACCGCAGGGCGGCGGTCGCCTCGGGCGTGGTGATGTGCTCGCAGCTGTTGCGTTGCCACTGCTCGCTGTTGAGCGAGTCGCGCAGGGTGCGCTCCGCGGAGGTCAGCCCGTCACCGCTGTCCGTACCGCTGTTGTCCGTACCGCTGTTGTCCGTGCCGCCGCCGGCCGTGCCACCGGTGGCCGAACCTCCGCCGCCGGTACCGCCGTTGCCCGAAGCGCCGGAACTCGTGCCGATCGAGTCCGTGCCGCCGGAGCTGCCTCCCGACCCGCCGCCCGATGTGCCGCCCGATCCGCCGCCCGCCTGGGCGGCCTGGAAGAACAGGCCGGCCAGTGCCAGGACGGTGCTCACCACCACGCTGATGATGGTCCAGCGGACACTCCGGCGGGCCAGCAGACGGTCCGGGTCCGGATGTGGCGGTCCGGGCAGGTGTGGCGTTCCGGGTGGGTCGTACTGACTCATCGCGCTTCCCCCGATTTCCGCGATCCCCCGTTGACGTAACGGAATTATCCGGACACGGCGAAGGCCTGGGGAGTCGAAAGGAAGAGGATGGGCCCCGGGTACGCACTTCGGGGTCAGCCGCCCAGCTCGTAGACGTACCCCTCCTCGTCCACGCCCCTCTTCCGGAACCCCGCGCGGGAAACCACCGCCTGGGACGGGAGGTTGGACGGATCGATGGTGGCGAACAGGGTGTGTACGTCGTCCCGGGCCAGCGCCCACTCGGCCAGCGCCCGCAGCGCCTCGGTCGCGTAGCCGTTGCCCCGGGCGGTCTCGGCGAGGTCGTAGCCGACCTCCGCCCGCCCCTCCTCGTCCGGGACGCCGTGGAAACCCATGCCGCCGACCGCGCGGCCGTCCGCACGCCGGACGAGGGCGAAGACGCCGAACTCCGGTCGGTGCACTCCTCCTTCGTACGCCTTGAGCAGGAAGCCGGACGCCTCGCGGGTGCCCTCGAAGGGGCCGCCCTCGACCCACTCGAAGCCGCCGTCGCCGCCGGCCACCAGATCGCGCGCGGACGCGGGTGTGATGCCCTGCAGGGTGAGGCGTTCGGTGGTGTGCACGAGGTTGTTGTTCCAGCGCCAGTCGGTGACCCGGGCGCGGCCGGGCAGTTCACCGCGGCCGGTCGCCCACAGGAGGGTGCGCCAGTGGTCGGGGCCGGGCGGGACGTGCGGGAAGATCCGGGTGAGGACGAACTCCGGGAGACCGGACGGGGGTTCGTACGGCACCCCCAGGGCGCCCGCGATGTCGTACGTGTGCAGCAGCACCTCCGTGACGCCCATAGCGGCGAAGCCCTCACGGTTCGCGCTGCGGAAGGGGTACGGGTGGTGGGCGCGGACCTCGCGCGGGGCGGTGCGGACCGCCGCGGCGAGCAGGGCGCCGGCCGTCTCGACGACATGCAGCAGACCGGTGTTGCCGATGCCCTCTTCGAGCTTGATCTCGAAGGGGACATAGGTGTCCTGGGCGCGTCCCGCCAGGTTGGCGGCGTACGCGATCAGGCACTCCGCGATGTGGAACGCGGTCTCGTGGACGGTCCACTCCATCCCGGCCGCCCGCACCGCCGTCCAGTCCCGCTCCACCGCAGGCCGCAGCGTCGCGACACAGCTCGCGACGGCCTCGTCCACCCGTTCCCCGCCCATGACATGCATGGGCCGCAGACTATTCGGCCCGCTCCGCGCCGGTCGACAGCATTTCCAGCTCGGCGGCGAGGTTGTAGCGCGCCGTCGCCTCCCACTTCTCCTGCCCGTACGGCGTCCTGAACAGCCTTGGCAGGTCGAGGAGTTGGCGAAGGATCGCCGAACGGCCCGCTCGGAAGGCCTCGCCCGGTACGAAGTGGTACTCCTCGCGGACCGCGGCGGTGTAGGCGGCGTACCCGGACGGGGGCGCGGCGAGGATCGCGAGGTCGGCGTCGCACAGGACCTGGCCGTTGCGGTCGTCGGCGGCGGGGTCGTGGCCGGTGGTGAGGCGGACCAGGCGGGCGACCTCGGCGGTCCGGTCCTTGGGCACACCGGCCTCGGGGAGGGCGCGCTCGGCGAGGCGGGCGGACCGCTCCTCGTTCTCGGAGCGGTCGGGAAGGTAGACCGCGTCGTGGAACCAGGCCGCCAGCCGGACGAGGTCCGGATCGCCGGCGTACTCCTCCAGTACGTCGATGTGGTCCAGGACAGCCGTGAGGTGCGTGAGCGTGTGGTAGCGGCGCTGCGGCTCCTGCCAGCGGGCGAGGAGGTTGTCGGCGTACGGCACGGGGTCCGGCAGGCCGGCCCGGGCGCCGCGGGCCCCCTCCAGCGTGCGGGTCCACCGGCTGCGCAGGACATCGAGATCGGCCATGCCCCCATTCTCCCGTCTTCCCGGGGCGATCTCGCGGGTGGCCACCCCGTCGTCGTACGCTGTGATCCGAGATTGGACTAGACCTGTAGGCCGGACCTGCGGGGACTGGACCGGTAGCCGCTCCCAGCGGGAACACGACGGAAGGGGTCCTATGAGCACGCGTGCAGTCCTGGAGGTGATCGCCCTCGACGTCGAGGACGCGCTCGCCGCCCAGGCCGGAGGCGCGGACCGCCTCGAACTGGTCACCGACATGGCGTCCGACGGCCTCACCCCGCCACCCGCCACGGTCGCGGCCATCCGCGCCGCCGTCCATATCGACCTGCGCGTGATGCTGCGGCTGGAGGACGGTTTCGCGGCGGGGGACGCGGGCCGCCTGGTGCGGGTGGCGCGGAACCTGCGGGCGGCGGGGGCGACGGAGTTCGTGCTCGGCTTCCTCGACCCGGACGGGCGGGTCGACCTGACGGCCGTGGAGCGGGTCGTGGCGGAGCTGGACGGCTGCCGGTGGACCTTCCACCGCGCGATCGACCGGGCGGCGGACCGGGACGCGCTGAGAAAGCAGCTGGACGGGCTGCCGGGGCTGGACACCTATCTGACGGCGGGTTCCGCGGCGGGCGTCGACGACGGCCTCCCCACCCTGCTGACGGAGGCGGCCAGGCGGGGCGAGCCGGGATACGAGCAGCGCCTGCTGGTGGGCGGCGGGCTGAGGCTGGAGCACGTACCGCCGCTGAGGGCGGCCGGCGTGGACGCCTTCCACATCGGCGGGGCGGTGCGACCGGGGGGCTGGAGCGGGCCGGTGTCGGCGGCGGCGGTGCGGGACTGGCGCCGCTCCCTGGACGCCCCGCTCAGCCGTCCAGCTGCTCCGGCAGCGGCGCCGCATGTGTGACGATCAGGCCCGAGACCGCCCGGGTCAGGGCCACGTACAGCCGCCGGAGACCGGTGCGTTCGTCGGGTTCGCCGTCGACCACAGCCCGGGGCTCGTCCAGGACCACGTAGTCGTATTCCAGGCCCTTGGCCAGTGAGGCCGGGACGAGGGTGAGGCGGGTCTCGGCCGTCGTCTCCTCGCCGGGGGCGAGGTGGCCGATGCCGGCGGCCGTCAGCGCCTCGGCCAGCGCCGGGACCCGGGCGTCGGCCGCGATCAGCCCCGTGGACCCCTCGTTCCGCAGCAACTCCTCGCACGCGGCCACGACTTCGGCCGCGCCGGCGGTCCGCCGAAGATCGAAGAAGCCGGGGTTCTCCCGCACCGACGCCACCGGCGTCAGCCCGGGCGCGATGTGCGGAAGCAGCCGGGACGCGTAGGCGATCACATCGGTCGGCACCCGGAAACCGGCGGTCAGCTCCTCGATCACCCCGTCCGACTTGCCCAGATGGGACAACGCCTCGTCCCAGCTCCGGGTGGCCCAGGGAGTGGTGCCCTGCGCCAGGTCGCCGAGGACCGTCGCCGAACCGGTCGTGCAACGGCGCCCGACCGCGCGGTACTGCATCGGTGACAGGTCCTGCGCCTCGTCCAGCACCACATGCCCCAGCGAGTGGGTGCGCCGCACGATGTCCGTCGTCTCGTCGATCAGCACCGCGTCCGCGGCGGACCACTTGGCGGACTTCACCGACCGGACCGGCCGCGCCCACGAAATGGTCTTCTGCTCGTCCTCGTCGAGGATCCCCTCCGCGTGCGCGGCGAGGAACTCGGCGTCCGTGAGCAGCCGCAGCACCAGCTTCGCCGGGTCGACCGGCGGCCAGATCTCCTTCACGGCCGCCTTCACCGCCGCGTTGCGGGCCACCGCGTCCTGCACCCGGTCGTCCGGTGCCTCGCCGGAGCGCTCCATCTGCACCAGCACGGCATGCGCGACACGCTGCGGAAGGGCCTCGCGGGCGGCGCCGTAGCGGATGTCCCGGTCGAGCAACTCACGGACGATGTCCTCGAGTTCGTACGCCGGTACCCGCCAGCGGCGCGAGCCGCGGACCACGACCACCGGCTCGGTCGGCATGGTCACATGCGAGTAGACCGCGCGGCGCAGCACCTCCGCCATCCTCGCGTCGCCCTTGACGATCGCGGCGGCCGCGTCGTCGGCGCCCCTGACCTCCACATGGCCCACCAGGTCGTCGACCGTCGCCTGCTGGACCGTCAACTCGCCCAGCGCGGGCAGGACCTGCTCGATGTAGTGGAGGAAGGACCGGTTCGGTCCGATCACGAGGGTGCCGGTGCGGGCGAGCCGCTCGCGGTGGGCGTACAGCAGATAGGCGACCCGGTGCAGGCCGACGGCGGTCTTCCCGGTCCCCGGACCTCCCTGGACGCACACGGTCCCGCCGAGACCGCTGCGGACGATCTCGTCCTGCTCGGGCTGGATGGTCGCGACGATGTCCCGCATCGGGCCGACGCGCGGGCGCTCGATCTCCTGCTGGAGCAGCTTGCTGGTGCGGGCCGCCTCGGCCGGGTCGGAGAGGTGCTCGTCCTCGTACGCCGTGATGTCGCCCCGGGTGTAGCCGAAGCGGCGGCGCAGCGCGACGTCCATCGGGTCCTTCTTGGACGCCCGGTAGAAGGGCTGCGAGACCGGCGCCCGCCAGTCGATGACCATGGGGTCGCCGTCGTGGTCGTGCACATGTCGGCGTCCGATGTAGAAGCGCTCGCCGTCCGCGCCCTCCGCCTGCTCGGCGCCCGGCGAGTGGAGGTAGTCCAGGCGGCCGAAGAACAGCGGGGTGTCGCTGAGGTCGGCCAGCGCCTTGATGCGCTCCTCGATCTGGCGGGCCAGGACCTCGGCGTTGACCCAGTTCGCGGTGACGTCCTTGATGTCGAGCGACTCGACGTCCTCACGCATGGCGCGCAACGCGGCGCGGGAGTCGGCGAGATGGGCGCGTTCGCGGGAGAGGGGGTCGTCGACGGACGTGGACAAGGGGGTGCCTCCGAAGGTGCGCGGGCCGGGTGGCTGCTGCTGCGATGTGCCGGTGCTGCTGCGAGTGCCGGCCGGTTTCCGTCCGGGCGGCGGCGCTCCATGGAGGGAGGCGGGCAAGAGCGGAGATTTTAGGCGAGGGACCGATGCGTCCGCCAACCGATTTCCGCGGGCCTTCTACTCCGCCCCCTAGGGGATCGCCCCTCCCTCCTGCGGTGGAGGGCACACCCACGGGGGGTACCCAGGTAGCACGGCAAGTGGAGACCTGGGGCCGATGCCCCCTTTATGCCCGGAGAGCCACCATGGAGACATGAGTGCAGCGACCATCACCCCAGCCCCCGGTCGCCCGTCCGGTGCGACCCCCCTGTCCGACCTCCACGGCACCCACCGCCTCGGCAACGCACTGCGCGCGATCCGTGTCTTCGCCGGCGCCGCCTTCGACGTGGTCATACTCGGCGAGTACGGCGAGGAAGCGGGCGTACGCCGCAAGTGACGCGCGGCGCCGTCGCTCCCGCCGAGGAACCCGGGTAGCCGTTCGCTCAGTCCCCGGCGAGGATCTCGTCGGCGTCCACGATGCGGTAGGCGTACCCCTGCTCCGCAAGGAACCGCTGGCGGTGCGCGGCGAAGTCCTGGTCGATGGTGTCGCGGGCGACGACGGAGTAGAAGTGCGCCTGGTGCCCGTCGGCCTTGGGCCGCAGCACCCGGCCGAGCCGCTGGGCCTCCTCCTGCCGGGACCCGAAGGTGCCGGAGACCTGGATGGCGACGGTCGCCTCGGGAAGGTCGATGGAGAAGTTCGCGACCTTGGAGACGACCAGCACGCTGATCTCCCCCTCCCGGAACGCGCCGAAGAGCTTCTCGCGCTGGGCGTTGGAGGTCTCGCCCTTGATGACCGGGGCGTTCAGATGCTCGCCCAGCTCGTCCAGCTGGTCGATGTACTGCCCGATGACAAGGATCTGCTGCCCCGCGAACCGCCGTACCAGCGCCTCCGTGACCTTCCGCTTGGTGGCGGTGGTCGCACAGAAGCGGTACTTCTCCTCCTGCTCGGCGGTGGCGTAGGCGAGCCGCTCGGAGTCGGTCAGATTGACCCGCACCTCGACACAGTCGGCGGGCGCGATGTACCCCTGCGCCTCGATCTCCTTCCAGGGCGCGTCGAACCGCTTCGGGCCGATCAGGGAGAAGACGTCCGACTCCCGCCCGTCCTCGCGCACCAGGGTCGCGGTCAGCCCCAGTCTCCGCCGGGCCTGCAGATCGGCGGTGAACTTGAAGACGGGGGCGGGCAGCAGATGCACCTCGTCGTAGACGATGAGTCCCCAGTCCCGGGAGTCGAAGAGCTCCAGATGGGGATAGACGCCCTTCCGCCTGGTGGTCAGCACCTGGTAGGTGGCGATGGTGACGGGCCGGATCTCCTTGCGGGTCCCGCTGTACTCCCCGATCTCGTCCTCGGTGAGCGAGGTCCGCTTCACCAGCTCGTGCTTCCACTGCCGGGCGGAGACGGTGTTGGTGACGAGGATGAGCGTCGTGGACTTGGCCTGCGCCATGGACCCGGCGCCGACGAGCGTCTTGCCGGCCCCGCACGGCAGGACCACCACACCGCTCCCGCCGTGCCAGAAGTTCTCGACGGCCTGCTTCTGGTACGGCCGAAGCGCCCACCCGTCCTCGGCGAGCTCGATGGGATGCGCCTCCCCGTCCACGTACCCGGCGAGATCCTCGGCCGGCCACCCGAGCTTGAGCAGCACCTGCTTGATCTGCCCGCGCTCGGAGGGATGCACGGCCACGGTGTCCGGATCGAGGCGTGCCCCCACCAGCGGGGCGATCCGCTTGGACCGCAGCACCTCCTCCAGCACCGGCCGGTCGGTGGTGGTCAGCACCAGCCCGTGCGCGGGGTGCTTGCTGAGGGTGAGCCGCCCGTACCGGTCCATGGTCTCGGCGACGTCGACGAGCAGCGCGTGGGGCACGGGATACCGGCTGTACTGCACCAGCGCGTCCACGACCTGCTCGGCGTCATGCCCGGCGGCCCGCGCGTTCCACAGCCCGAGCGGTGTCACCCGGTAGGTGTGGATGTGCTCGGGGGCCCGCTCCAGCTCCGCGAAGGGGGCAATGGCCCGCCGGCAGGCGTCCGCCTGCTCGTGGTCGACCTCGAGCAGCAGCGTCTTGTCGGACTGGACGATCAGTGGACCATTCACGTACGCGCACATCCCTTCGGCACGGGCCAAACGTCCAGTGTGCCTCAACCGGGCGGGATCGGGCCGGGAGGATCGGCCCGGTCAGGACTAGGGCCCTGCTAGCCGTCGCCCAGCTCCGCCTGCCGCCGCAGATGCGGTCCGTACTCCGGGTCCGCCAGGGCCGCCGCGAACTGGGCCGTCAGATAGGCGAGGGGGTTGCCGGTGTCGTACCAGCGGCCCTGGATCACCTGGCCGTAGACGGCCTTGGTGGCGGCGTAGGCGTTGATGGCGTCGGTGAGGTAGATCTCGCCGGTGCGGTGCTGGTACCAGGCCTTGGTCTGCTCGCGGAGTTCGTCGACGATCCCCGGGGTGATGACATAGCCGCCGATGGCCGCGTAGGCGGAGGGCGCGTCCTGGGGCTTCGGCTTCTCGACCAGGCCCGTGATGCGCAGCAGGCCGTCGCCGAGGTCCTCCTTGACGCGGGGGACGCCGTAGCGCTGGGAGTCGGCCGGGTCCATGGGGAGCAGGGCGAGGACCGGGCAGCTGGTCGCCTCGTAGGCGCGGATCAGCTGCTGGGCGCGCGGGACGTCGGCCACGAAGACGTCGTCCGGCCACAGGACGAGGAGCGGCTCGTCGCCGGTGTTGCGGGCGGCGTTGAGGACCGGGGTGCCGTTGCCGTACGGGCCGTGCTGGTCGAGGTAGGTGATGTGGCCGCGCCGGGACAGCTCGCCGACCTCCTCCACGGCGTCCGCGTACGCCGTCTTGCCGTCCGCCCGCAGCTGGGCGACCAGCCCCGGATTCGGCCGGAAATGCTCCTGGATCAGGCCCTTGCCGCCCGACACGACGATCGTGATGTCGGTGATCCCGGACGCCACGAGCTCGCGGACCGTGTGCTCGATGACCGGCTTGTCGCCGACCGGCAGCATCTCCTTGGGGATCGCCTTGGTGAGCGGAAGGAGGCGGGAGCCCAGCCCGGCGGCGGGGATGACCGCCCTGCGGATGGTCGTGGCCATGGAGTCGGTCCCTTTCGTCGGTGGTCGCGTCCAGGAGACTGCCCGGCTGAGGTTGCGCGAAGGCATCCGGGGGACGACCGGAGGTCGCGTTCAGGCCTCGTCGGCCAGCTCCGCCACCCCGGTCACCCGGTGCAGCGGATACGTCCGCACCTCGTCCGCCGTGTGGTCGTACGCCGTCACGAAGCCGCCCTCGACGCGGATCGGGGCGATCACCCGCTGGCTGGCCGCGCCCTCGGCGTTGACGTAGCCGATCCACAGGGCCTCGCCGGTCAGGACGGCGGCCTGCATGGTGGCCAGGGTCTCGGCGGGGCCGGTGCGCGGAAGGTCGGTGGAAGGGGACGCGGAGGGCGTCTGCTTGCGCGGGGCGGTCGACGCCAGGTCGCCCGCCCGGATGGCCCGGATCGCGGCCGCGAGCAGTGTGGCGTCCGGGGTCGGCGGGCCGTCCGGGACCGGCTCGGGGGCGGTGCGCGGCGGAGTGCGGTGGGCGTCGGCCCGGGTGATCAGGACATCTCCCTCGGCCGACTCGGCGGCCGGCGCGAAGCCCATCGCGCGCAGCCCCTCCAGGAGGGTCGCCGGGTCGGCCTGGGTGGCCAGCACGGTCGGCGCGAGGCGGCGCAGCCGCAGGGCCGCGGCCCGCTTGTCGGCCATGATCTCGTTGAGCAGGGCGTCGTCGTCGCAGCGGACGTACGCCGAGGCCGCCCCCACCCGCAGATGCCCGTGCCTACGGGCCACGTCGTCGATCAGATACGCCAGCGGCTGCGGTACCGGCGTACGGGAGTGCGCGGCGAGGAAGGCGTGCAGGTCGGAGGCGGCCCGGCCGGCGTCCAGGGCGCGGCGCACGGAGGCGGGGGTGAAGCGGTAGACCGTCGCGCCGCCCTTGGACTCCACGTCGGCCAGGACGCCGAGCACGTCGGCGAGCGGCCGCTCCAGCGGGCCCGGGGCCACCGCCGTGAGGTCGGCCTGGAGCAGGACGTGGTCGAGGGGTTCGGGCAGGAGCGGTGCGAGAAGGCGGGCGGCGGCCGCGGAGGCCACGGCCTGTTCGGCGGGGGAGAGGGGTTCGAGGGCCTGCTCGGCGGGGGAGAGGGGTTCGAGGGCGACCGGCACATGATGGACGGGCAGCTTGTCCCCGGGACCGGAGGACTCGGGGGACTCGGCGGACCTGGAGGACTTGGAGGACTCTCGCGCAGGGGCCGGCGCGGCCGCCGGCGCCCCCAGCAGCGCCCTCCCCTGGGCCGACAGCGCTCCCCGGCCCGTCACCCCGAGCATCTCCGCCTCGGACAGCGTCCAGCGGGCGAGCCGGGCGCGCAGGTCGTCCTCGCGGCGCTGCGGGCGCTCCCACTGGAGACGGGCCAGCACCGAATCGGCCGACGGGGAGGTGCCCTCCGGGAGGCCCGCGAGGAGGCTCAGCACCCGGTGCCGTACCTCCGGCGCGGCGCTGCGGTCCAGGCCCGGGCCGAGCGCGGAGAGCGTACGGTCCTTCGCGTCCCGGCCCCCGACCAGGCCGGCCGTGCGGGTGGCCGTCAGCCAGGCCTCCGCGAGGCGCGCCCAGCGCTGGGCGGCGGGCTGCTCCAGCCACTCGTCGTAGGCCGGGGTCGCCGCGTACCGTTCGTCGGCCTCGCCGTCGGAGGCCAGCAGACCGGCCGCGTAGGCGAGTTCGGCCCAGAACGCGGCGATCGGCTCGGAGACGTCGAGGGCGACGGCGGTCCGCTTCAGGTCGCGCACGCTCAGCCCGCCGGCCCGCAGTACGGCCGGCCCGCCCTCGTCCCAGTCCTTCAGCAGCTCCTCCACGGTGGCCAGCGCGGTGTAGGCCTGCCCGGCCGCCGTCGTGTCCACAACCTGTGGACGGTGCGTGGCGGCCGGTTCGAGGGAGGGCGGGAGGGGCTCGGTGGCACGGTGCGCGAGACCGGCCCGCAGATGCAGGGCCACCTCCCGCGGCAGTACGACGGTGCCGGGCGCCGTGGGCAGCAGCAGGCCCCGGTCGAGGAGCCAGCGCAGACGGGGCGCGGGATCGGCGGTGACCTGGCCGTACGGCGGACCCCAGACCAGCCGGTCGAGGACGTCCCGCGACTCCGGGGACCCCTGGGCGAGCAGCGCGGCCATCCGCTTGCGGTGGGTGAACAGGCCGGTCAGCGCGGCCACGGCGGAGACCGTGTCGTGGGTCGAGGGCAGCCCGGCGGTGGTGACGATCTCCTGGATCCGGCCCGGAGACATCCCGGCCGTCGCCTCCCGCACCGTCGGCCCGAGCCCCGTCGGGGACGGGTGCTGCGGGGACGGCGCCAGCAACTCCCGTGCCGTCCGCACCAGCCGCAGCGTGTCGTCCGTGCCCCACACCAGCGCCTGCTCGCGCAGGGTGCCCAGGGCGCGGGGGAGCGCCGCCGAGACCGTCGGGTCGCCCTGGTCGCCGGTCATCAGGCCGAGCAGTTCCCCGTACGACGCCGGGTCCGCCGCCACCGCCAGGGCCTGGGCCGTCTGCAGCGCGAAACGGTCCAGCCGCTCCAGGGCACGGACGACCGAGGCGCGGGTGCCGGCGCGGGTGGCGAGCTGGGTGAGGTCGGTGGGGACGGGGGTGATGAGATCGGGACGGGCGCGGAAGAGCTGCGCCAGGGAGGGGTCGTCCCTGAGCCGCAGTGCTTCAGCGAGGGAGCGCGGGCCGGGGGTGCTCATCTGACCCACGTTAGCGGGTGCCCGGTGCCGGGGCGGGCGCCGCCGGGGGCCGCGCCCCCGGACCCCCAAGCACGCCGGGCGGCGCCGAAAGACGGCTGGCCTGCGATACCTTCGTTCCGGCAGGGGCCAACGCACCAACCCCGGAGGGGACTTCGTGGGGATCGAAAGCGACAAGGTCGTCTACGAGTATCTGAGCCGCGTCGGTGACGTGGCCCAGCAGCGCCAGTTGCCCTCGGGCGCCCGGATGCGCCTCGTCTCCGAGCTGCGCAACGAGATCGACCGGCGCCGGGCCGGAGCCACGGCCGACAGTCCCGCCGCCGTCCGCCGGATCATCTCCCGGCTCGGCACGCCCGACGAGGTCGTCAGGGCGGCGGGCGGCGCGGACGGCACCGGTGCGGTCCCGGTCGCCCCCACCCATGTGCCCGTGCAACGCGACGACGAGCCGGGTGAGGGGGAGCGCAGGAAGGGGCTGGGCGCGTTCGGCCGGGTCGTGCCCCGGCCACGTACCGCCAGGTCCGGCGGCCCGGCCGACCTCACCAAGTCCACGGACGCCACCGACCGCACCGGGTCCGGCCGGCCCGCGCCGCCCCACCTCGCCGGCCCCGACGAACTCGGTGACGGTGCGGCGCCGCCCGACTGGTGGCGGGTGGGCGGGACCCGGCTGGAGGACGACAACCTGCCCCCGGGGTTCATCGGCGGCGTGGAGATCCCCGGCCTGCTCAAGCCGCCCCCGCGCCCCCGGCAGGCGCCGGACGCGGTGACCGCGCCGCCGGCGGCGGGCAAGGGCGCGGAAGCCGTGGAGACCGGGGAGAACGCGGAGGGCGAGGAGCCGGGTGGCGTGACCGCCGCCCCCGCCCCCCGCCGCCGTCTCCTCCCGCGCCCCCGAGGCGCCGGCCGCTGGAGCAACCCCCTCCTCCTGCTCGCCGCCGCGCTCCTCGTCGCGGGAGCCGTCCTCGGGAACTGGTTCGCCCTGCTGCTCGGCTGGGTCATCGCCTACGCCTCCCGGCGCCTGACCCAGAACGAGTCGAAGTGGGCCGTGATGGGCATGCCGGGGATCGCCGTCGCCGCCGGCATCGCATGGCTGTGGGGGCGCCAGAACGGCCGCTGGGGCGACCCCATCGCCCAGGGCCACATGAACGACGCCATCTCCCAGACCTGGCCCTGGGTCGTACGCGGCGCCGCCGTACTCTCGGCACTCTTCGTCGCATGGCGCTCGCAGCGACGGCCGTAGCGGAGGCCGCGGAGAAGGCCGTGGCGAGTTGTGGCGGAGGCCGTAGCGGAGACCGTAGGGGAGCCCGTGGCGGAGACCTCAGGGAAGGCCATGGCGGAGGCCCAAGGTAAGGCCGTGGCGGAGGTCCCAGGGAAGGTCGGGGCGGGGCGTGGCGGAAGCCCTGGCGGAGGCCGCGGTTGAGTTGTGGCGGGGTCCGAGCTCGTGGCGGAGGCCGTTGGGGAGGCCCGGGGGCGGGGTTCAGGGGGGGGGGGCAGCGGGTGGAGGGGTGCGTCACAGCCTGTGGTCGCATCGGCGTTTTGCCGGATGGGCACAATGGCCCATATGGCCTCCTCCTCCGCCGCTGCCCCTGTCCCCGCCCTCACCGTCGGCTTCGATCTCGACATGACCCTCATCGACTCCCGGCCCGGCATCCGCGCCTGCTACGAGGCGCTGGCCGAGCGGACCGGGACGTACATCGACGCCGACCTCGCGGTGACGCGGCTCGGGCCGCCGCTCGCCGAGGAGTTGATCAACTGGTTCCCGCAGGAGCGGATCGGGGAGATGGCCGATCTGTACAGGTCGCTCTACCCGGGCATCGCGATCGCCGCCACGCCCGCCATGGCCGGCGCGCGCGAGGCCGTCGACGCCGTGCACGCGGCCGGCGGCCGGGCCGTCGTCGTCACCGCGAAGTACGAGCCGAACGCCAAGCTGCACCTGGAGCACCTCGGCATCCGCCCCGACGAAGTGGTCGGTGACCTGTGGGCGGAGCGGAAGGCGGAGGCGCTGAGGGAGCACGGCGCCGGGGTCTACGTCGGCGACCACATCGGCGATGTGCGCGGGGCCCGTAAGGCCGAGGCGCTGTCCGTCGCGGTGGCCACCGGGCCGTGCAGCGCGGAGGAACTGACCTCCGCGGGAGCCGATGTCGTGCTGGGCGATCTCACCGAGTTTCCCGGCTGGTTGGCCGAATACGGCCGCTACGCCGACGGGCGTTCCGCGCGCGCCTGACGCCGTCCGGCCGCAATGGACCGCAGCACTCCGGCGGCGGCGATCAGGAAGCCGACGCCCATGAGCATGCTCAGTCCGAACATATATGTCGGAAATGGCTTCGCGTGGAGGAACAGCGGAGCCACTGTGACGAGAGTGGCCACGGCACCGGCGAAGAACACGATGGCACCGGCACGGATCAGTCGGTCACCGGGAGCGGCGGAATTCGTTTGGGTTTTGTCACGCACCGGACCAGGGTAGTTCCCAGCGCGAAGGAACAACCCGGCGACGTCTTGTCACCGGCCTGAAGACCATTAGCCTTGGTACCGGCGGGTCCACGACGACCCGCCCAAGTGCTATCAAGAGCCGTTCATCAGCAGTTTCCCGAAGCAGTTTTCCGACGAGTACGAGGACGAGGACAGACGTGCCTACCGGCAAGGTCAAGTGGTTCAACAGCGAGAAGGGCTTCGGCTTTCTCTCCCGTGACGACGGCGGTGACGTCTTCGTCCATTCCTCGGTCCTCCCCGCCGGAGTAGACACACTCAAGCCGGGACAGCGCGTGGAGTTCGGAGTGGTCGCCGGGCAACGCGGTGACCAGGCCCTTTCCGTGACGATTCTGGACCCGACCCCCTCGGTCGCGGCGGCCACCCGTAAGAAGCCGGACGAACTGGCCTCCATCGTCCAGGACTTGACGACCCTTCTGGAGAACATCACGCCGATGCTGGAGAAGGGCCGCTACCCGGACAAGGTCTCGGGCAAGAAGATCGCCGGTCTGCTGCGCGCGGTCGCAGATCAGCTCGACGTGTAAAACTGGCCGGGTGAGCGATATACGCACCGAGCCCGAGGACGGGGCCGCCACCAGGGTTGCCCCGTCCGCCGAGCTCCTGGAGCGGATCCGGCGGCAGCGGCGGCACGCCCTGGAGCTGCTGACGGTGTCCGCCGTCGGTCTCGTCCCGTGGACGGTCCTGCTGTGGTTCACGCTGCCCAGCGGCTACACGGTCCGGCAGTGGCGTACGGCCTGGGTCGGCTTCGACGGTCTGCTCATCCTGGCGATGGCCACCACGGCCCTCCTCGGCTGGCTCCGCCACCGCGCGGCGGCCGTGGCGGCCTCCGCGACGGCGGCCCTGCTGCTCTGCGACGCCTGGTTCGACGTGTCCCTGGCCCTCGGCACCTCGGGCGTCTGGCTCTCGGCGGTCCTCGCGGTCGCCGTGGAGGTCCCCCTCGCGGTCTTCCTCATCCGCAAGGTCCTGGGCATGCTGTCCCTGGCCCAGTGGCCGCCCCGCACCCCGCTGGGCGACGGCGACCACAACGGCTGAGGGCGCGGGACGTCAGGGAAACGCCAGCGCGTCCGGCCCCAGGGCCGGCAGCAGTCCCTCCGCGGCCGCCCGCGTCAGCAGCCCCCGGACCGCCGCGTACCCGTCCTCGCCCAGATCCGCGGTGAACTCGTTCACGTACAGCCCGATGTGCTGGTCCGCCACCGCCGGATCCATCTCCTGCGCGTGCTCCATGACATACGGCCGGGAGACCTCGGGCTCGTCCCAGGCGGCCCGCACCGAGGCGCGGACGGAGTCCGCGAGGCCGGTCAGGGCCCGCGCTCCCAGCGACCGCTTCGCGATGATCGCCCCCAGCGGGATCGGCAGCCCGGTCGTCTCCTCCCAGTGCTCGCCCATGTCGGCCAGCTTGTGCAGCCCGTAGTTCTGGTACGTGAACCGCGCCTCGTGGATGACGAGCCCCGCGTCGACCTTGCCGTCCCGCACGGCGGGCATGATCTCGTGGAAGGGCATGACCACGATCTCGCCGACCCCGCCCGGGACCGTGTCCGCGGCCCAGAGCCGGAACAGCAGGTACGCCGTCGACCGCTCGCTCGGTACGGCGACCGTACGGCCGGTGAGGTCCACCCCGGCCTCCCGGGTCAGCACCAGCGGCCCGCACCCACGCCCCAGCGCACCCCCGCACGGCAGCAGGGCGTACTCGTCGAGGACGTAGGGGAGCACGGCGTACGACACCTTCAGCACGTCGAGCTCGCCGCGCTCGGCCATGCCGTTGGTGATGTCGATGTCGGCGAAGGTCACCTCCAGCGCGGGGGCGCCGGGGACCCGGCCGTGGGCGAGGGCGTCGAAGACGAAGGTGTCGTTCGGGCAGGGGGAGTACGCGATCCGCAGCGGCTGCTCACTGGTCATGTGGGTTCCAACTCTCCAGGACGGGTGCGAGCTTCCCGAAGGCCGCCGTCAGGGCGGTGAGCGCGTCGCCGACGCGCCAGGCGGCGCGGTCGCGGGGGCCCACGGGATTGGAGACGGCACGGACCTCCAGCACGGGCACCCCGTGCGCCGCGGCCGCCTCGGCCACCCCGAAGCCCTCCATGGCCTCGGCGAGGGCACGGGGGTGGCGGGCGCGCAGTTCGGCGGCCCGCTCGGCGGTGCCGGTCACGGTGGAGACGGTGAGTACGGTGCCGGTTCGTGCGCCGGTGGCGGCCGCGAGGTCTCGTACGAGTGTTTCCGGTGGACGGTGGCTGACGGTTCCGAAGCCGAGTTCGGTGACCGGGAGAAAGCCGTCGGGGGTCTGGGCGCCGAGGTCGGCGACGGTGATCTCGTCGGCGACGACGAGCGAGCCGACAGGCGCCCCGGGCTGGAAGCCACCGGCGATACCGGCGCAGACGACGAGGTCGTAGGGGGTGCCGGCGAGGGCGGCGGCGGTGAGCGCGGAGGAGGTGGAGGCGGCGGCGAGGGCGGGCCCCACACCGACGGCGGCCAGGTCGGACGCCACCGCTGTGCCCACCGCCGGTCCGGTGGCCTCCGGAGCCCGCCGGACCAGGGTCAGCCCGGGCAGCCGTACCTCACGGACCGGCCCCGGACACGCCCGTGCCACCGCGTCCCGCTCGACGGGGACCGCGGTGGCCACGAGTACGCGAAGCCCAGCGGCAGCGATCAGTCGTCCTTCTTCAGCTTGAAGGACCACAGGCCCGTCACGCCGGTGCCGCTCTTCTTGCCGTCGCCGGCCTTGATGGAGACCAGGGTGGAGTTGCCCGTGGCGCCGTACTGCTGGTTGAAGAAGACGCTGCCCGGGATGGTGCGGTAGGTCTTGTCGCTGTCCTCGGTGAGCGGCTGACCGTTCATCAGGATCGTCCAGCGCTTGTCGGCGATCTTCGGGTCGACGCCGAAGCGGACCGTGTCGTCGGGGTCGACCTTGATGGACTTGATGTCCTTGTCCTTCAGGCACTTCGTCAGGTCCGCGGTGTTCAGGGCGTTGCCCTCACCGCCGCAGGTGGCCTCCTCGCTGACCGAGGAGCGGCCGACCGTGATCGTCGACAGCGGCGTCGGCTTGTCACAGGCCGACAGGACGAGCAGTCCGGCGGAAACGGCGCCGGCGGCGGCGACGGCGCGGCGGCGTCGCACTACGGATTGCGAGAAGGTCATGGGCCGAAGGCTATCTGGCCCACCTCACGCCTTCCTTACGTGGGGTACGACGTGCCTGTGTCGTGCACCACGTGTTACGCCACGCGGGGCTTGGCGCCGCCGCCGTGCCGGGCGGAACCCAGCAGTCCGCGCACGGTCGTCAGCCATCCCGTGGCGATGACCGCGGCGGCCAGCCAGAAGCCCGCCGGGCCGTTCAGCGGCATCACGATGCCGACCGCCCCGCCCAGCACCCAGGCCATCTGCAGCATGGTCTCCGAGCGCGCGAACGCCGAGGTGCGCACCAGCTCCGGTACGTCCCGCTGGATCAGCGCGTCCAGGGACAGCTTGGCCAGCGCCAGGCAGAAACCGGTCGTCGCGGTGAGACACGCCACCAGGAACGCCCCGAAGAAGACCGCGGCGACGATGGCCGCGCCCAGCACCACGGCCACCACGGTCACGATGATGATCTCCGGTGCCCGCTGCCGCAGCCACGCCCCCACCGCCGTACCCAGCGCGTTTCCCGCGCCCGCCGCCACGGCCACTATGCCCAGCGACACGGCCGCGCTGGAGCCGGTCAGCGGGTGCTCGCGCAGCAGGAAGGCGAGGAAGAAGGTCAGGAAGCCCGAGAGCCAGCGCAGGGCCGCGTTGGCACCCAGGGCGTGGGTGACGGCGATGCCGACGGTGCGCAGGCCCGGCCGCTTGACCGGCTGCCGGTGCGGCCCGTGCAGATGCCCCTCGTCCGCCGCGAGCAGCGCCACGTCCTCGCCCTTGGCCGAGTCGACCTTCGGCGCCAGGGTGAAGGACAGGAACATGCCCCAGAGGTAGATCACGAAGGCGCCGTACAGCGGCCAGCGCGGTCCGATGGCGTGCAGTCCGGCGCCGATGGGGGCGGCGACACCGGTGGCGAGGAGCCCGCCGAGGGTGACCCGCGAGTTGGCCTTCACCAGGGAGAAGCGGGGCGGGAGGAGGCGCGGGACCACCGCACTGCGCACGACCCCGTACGCCTTGGAGGCGACCAGCACGCCCAGCGCGGCCGGGTACAGCTGGAGACTTCCGGTGGTGACGGCGCTGGCGATGATCAGTGCCAGCAGGGCGCGGGCCAGCATCGAGGCGGCCATGGCGGCACGCCGGCCGTGCGGGAGCCGGTCGAGGAGCGGTCCGATGACGGGGGCGAGGACGGTGAAGGGCGCCATGGTGATGGCGAGGTAGAGCGCGACGCGTCCCCGGGCCTCGTCGGTCGGCACGGAGAAGAAGACCGTGGAGGCGAGCGCGATGGTGATCATCAGGTCGCCCGCGCCGTTCACGGCGTGCAGCTCGATCAGCTTGCCGAGCCCGGATTCCCCGGCTCCATGGGCGTGCGTCGCCTTTCTGATGCCGCGCGCCGTGCCGGTGAACGGAAGGTGCAGGGCACGGCCGACCGCGCGGACGGGACCGGTCCACCGTCCCGAACCACTTCGGATTCCCGTCGCTCCCTGGGGTGTCCTCGCGGTTGCCACCACGTCATAGTGCCCCGAGTTGGCCGTGGGTAGTGCGGTTACCGCGCGTATGAACGCCTACGAAGTGAACGAACCATCACGTCGGTGTAGGCCGAGCGGTCTCGAACAGGTAGCGTGCGTAGCGCGCCGTGGCGAACGTTCTCGGCCGCGCGCCTCTCGGACATCCCGCAGAATGGATGTATGAGGTGCGCCCGAGCGCGATCGGGCGCGGACGTCGACGCGGTCCTTCGGTCCGCTCCGTCCGCTCCCAACCGCCTTCAGGCCGGCGCACCCGAGTGACGGCGTAGGAGAGAAGCGATACCTGTGAGCGCAGCGACAACGCGAAGCCGCACCCCCGACCGCCTGTGTGCCGAGGCCGTCGACCTCGCCCGCGCCGCAGCCGAGGAGGCGGCCGCGCCCGGAGTGGTGGGTGAGCACGCGGGCGTGGAGAGCGAGGGCGACCGTGTTGTCACGCACTTCTTCGAGTGCAAGGAGCTCGGGTACCGGGGCTGGCGCTGGGCCGTCACCGTCGCCCGCGCGTCCCGCGCGAAGGTGGTGACACTGGACGAGGTGGTCCTGCTCCCCGGCCCGGACGCCCTTCTCGCCCCCGAGTGGGTCCCGTGGAGCGAGCGCCTGCGCCCGGGAGACATGGGTCCGGGGGATCTCCTTCCCACCGACGCCGAGGATCTGCGCCTGGAGCCCGGCTACTCGGGCGAGGACGAGCCGCCCCCCGCCTCGCCCGTCTCGGAGGAGATGGCGGAGCTGGTGGAGGCGGAGGACGCGGAGGTCACGGGCGGCACGCCCGCGAACCTCCCGGTCGTCCCGCTGCGCGGCACGATCGCCGCGGTCGCCGAGGAGCTGGGCATGCGCCGGGCACGCGTCCTGTCCCGCTACGGCCTGCACGTCGCCGCCGACCGCTGGGAGGAGTCCTACGGCGCCAAGACGCCCATGGCCCAGGCGGCCCCGGCGTCCTGCGTCAGCTGCGGGTTCCTCCAGCCGATCGGCGGCTCGCTCGGCCAGGCCTTCGGCGTCTGCGCCAACGAGTTCTCGCCGGCGGACGGCCATGTGGTGTCGCTGTCGTACGGCTGCGGTGGCCACTCGGAGGCCGCGGTCATGCCGAAGCCGCCCCAGCCGGCCCCGCCGGTGATCGACGAGACCAGGGTCGACCCGTTCCCGCTGCGGCCCGCGGCGGACTCGGGGTCGGTACCGGTGCTGGCGGACGAGGACGTCGCGGAGCTGGGTCACTCGTAGGGCGGCGCTTTCACGCCTCCTCCGGGTCCCAGTCCCGCAGCCGGCTGAACAGGCTCGGGTCGCCTTCGGGTTGGAGGGAGTCCAGGGGAATGCGGTCGTAGAGGAAGAGGACCAGTTCCGAGGCCGTGCCCCGGGCGGAGGCGGTCGCGGGGGCCGGGGCGGGCGTGGCGAGACGGGTGAAGCGGGCGCCGTCCGGGGAGAGGAAGAGGCGCCAGGAGCGGCCCTCGGTGGCGTGGTAGTCGACGGTGGCCGGCTCGTGCGGCCAGGTGCCCGTCCAGGCGACGCAGGTGGAGAGGAACTCCTCGACGCCGTCGAGCGCGGCCTCGACCGGGAGCGGCTGTGCGGCACCCGCGGTGAGCTGGGCGTCGTAGGTGTGGACCGTGGCCTCCTGGACCTGATGGCGGGCGACCGCGCCGCTGGTCTGCGGGGACTCCGACTTGCCCCACCAGGTCCAGCAGTCGCGGTCCGGGCCGAACTCCCGCAGCGCGCCCAGCAGTTGGTCCGTGGACTCGGCCGACCAGGCGAGCAGCGCGGCGCGGTCCCGGGGCGAGTCCGGGACCGGTGTGCCCGTGGGGCCGTCGGCGGGGCCCGCGGTGACGTTGGCGGCCCAGCGGCGGTGTACGTCGCCCAGGTGGCGCACCAGATCCCGCAACGCCCAGTCGGGGCAGGTCGGCACCCGCGCGTCGAGGTCGGGCGCCGAGGCGACGGCGGCGCGGAAGGCCGCGGACCGTTCCTCGATCAGCCGCAGCCGGGCCGGGAATTCCAGAGTCTCTTCCACTCCGGCTGTCTATCACCCGGCTCCCGCGACCGGACAGCGAATTGGCCCCCCGGGCACCACCCCTCCGTGAAGTTGCGTGCCCTCGCCGCGCGGTACCTTCGACCCCACGCCGATGAGGAGAGTCAACGTGAGCAAGTTCGTGCGGCCCGCAGCCGAGGGAGCCGACCCGTTCGGGACCGCCCGCCTGAGGCGAGGCGTGCTCGACGCATGGGCCACCAGCCCCGCCCGCTTCCGCGAGGACGCCAACGCCGAGGAGGATCTGGTCCTCGGCGGCTACCGCGACCGACTCGTCGTCGAACTGGCCCAGAACGCCGCCGACGCGGCGGCCAGGGCGGGCGTGCCGGGCCGCCTCCGTCTCACCCTCCGCGACGGCGTCCTGTTCGCCGCCAACACCGGCGCCCCCCTCGACGCGGCCGGCGTCGAGTCCCTCGCCACCCTCCGTGCCTCCGCCAAGCGGGACACCGACCAGGGCGCGGTCGGCCGTTTCGGCGTCGGCTTCTCCGCCGTCCTCGCCGTCACCGACGAACCGGCGGTCGTCGGCCGCCACGGCGGTGTCCGGTGGGCGCTGGGCGAGGCGCGGGTGCTGGCCGCGGAGACCGCGCGGCACAGCCCGGGGCTGGGGGACGAGATCCGGCGGCGCGACGGTCATGTCCCGCTCCTGCGGCTCCCGTTCGCGGCCGAGGGAAGCGCCCCGGAGCCGTACGACACCGTGGTCATCCTGCCCCTGCGTGACGCGGCCGCCGCCGACCTCGCCGAGCGGTTGCTGACCGCCGTCGACGACGCCCTCCTCCTCGCCCTGCCCGGCCTGGAGGAGGTGATCGTGGAGACCGGCACCGGCACCGCCCGCACCCTGCGCCGCTCCACCGACGGACCCCTCACGGTCGTGGAGGACTCACACTCCGGTGCCACCCGCTGGCGCACCGCCTCCGCCCACGGCCCCCTCAGCCCCGACCTCCTCGCCGACCGGCCGGTCGAGGAACGTCTGCGCCCCCACTGGTCGGTGACCTGGGCCGTCCCGGTCGACGAGGACGGCAGCCCCGGGCACCCCCGCAGCGCCCCCGTCGTCCACGCCCCCACCCCCAGCGACGAGCCCCTCGGCGTCCCCGCCCTCCTCATCGCGTCCTTCCCCCTCGACACCACCCGCCGTCACGCCGCCCCCGGCCCGCTGACCGACCATCTCGTCCAGCGGGCGGCCGACGCCTACGCCGGACTCCTCGCCGACTGGCGCCCGGTGGGCGAAGGGATCATCGGCCTGGTCCCCGGCCCGCTGGGCAAGGGCGAACTGGACGGCGCGCTGAGGGCCGCGATCCTCGAACGCCTCCCGCGCACCTCCTTCCTCCCGCCCGCCGCCGAACAGAGCGAGGGCGACGGCACCCGTCAGGCCGGGGCGGCGCGCGACGACGAGCCGGGCGCGGGAGACGACCACGAGCTCGTCCTGCCCGAGTCCCTGCGGCCCCGTGACGCGGAGGTCGTGGAGGGCGCGGGGGCCGAGACGGTACGGGTGCTGGCGGAGGTCCTGCCGACCCTGCTCCCCGCCGGGCTCGAACGCCGGGTCGAACTGCGGACCCTGGGCGTCGCCCGGGTGCCGCTCACCGACGCCGTCGACCGGCTCGCGGGCCTGGAGAAGGACCCGGGCTGGTGGCGGCGGCTCTACGACAGCCTCGCGGGCGTCGACCCGGACCGGCTCTCCGGCCTGCCCGTCCCGCTGGCCGACGGCCGTACGACCATCGGGCCCCGCCAGGTGCTGCTGCCCAGCCCCGACGCCGCCCCCATCGACCCGGAGGTGCTGACCCGCCTCGGCCTGAAGGTCGCCCACCCGGACGCGGCGCACCCCCTGCTGGAGAAGCTCGGCGCGCTGCCCGCCACCCCCCGTGCGGTCCTCACGACCCCCCAGGTACGGGCCGCCGTGGCCGCCTCCCTCGACGACGAGGGCGGCCTCGACTGGGAGCAGCAGGCCCCGGACGCCGAGGAGCTGGCCGACACGGTCCTCGCCCTCGTACGCGACGCGGGCCTCGAACCCGGCGACGAACCCTGGCTCGGGGCGCTCGCCCTGCCCGACGAGGACGGGGAGCTGGCGCCCGCCGGTGAACTGGTCTTCCCCGGCAGCGCGTTCCACCAGGTCATGCGGGAGGACGAACTCGCGACCGTGGACGCGGAGTTGGCGGACCGCTGGGGCGAGGGCCCGCTGGCCGCCTGCGGAGTGCTCGCGAACTTCGCCCTCGTACGGGCCACCGACGTCGTCCTCGACCCCGACGAACTGGAGCCCCGCGAGGGCGACTTCGCCGAACCGGACGACGCGGGGCTGCTGGACGCCGTGGACGTGTGGACCGAGGACGTCCTGGACCGCTTCCCGGACACACCGGTCCCGCCGGTCGCCACCGAGCTGGTCGCCGTACGCGACCTGGACCTGGTGGACGAGGACAAGTGGCCGCAGGCGCTGGCCCTGCTGGCGCAGCCGCCGCTCCGGGACGCCCTGACCCAGCCGGTCCGCATCCTGCTCCCCGACGGCACGCACGAGGTCGTACGCCCGTACACGGCATGGTGGCTGCGCGGTCACCCGGTGCTGGACGGCCGCCGCCCGGCGGGCCTGCTCGCCTCCGGCGGCGACCCGCTGCTGAGGGGCCTCTACGACGAGGCGGACGCGACCGGATTCGACGACGAGCAGGTGCTGCGGGCCCTGGGCGTCCGCACGTCGGTGTCCGCCCTGCTCGGCGAACCCGGCGGCGCGGCGGAGCTGCTGGACCGTCTGGCCGACCCGGACCGCGCGGTCACCGGAGCCCAACTCCACGCGCTCTACGGCGCCCTGGCCGAACTGGACCCCGAGCAGGTCACCCTCCCGGACGAGCTGCGTGCCGTGGTCGACGGCCGGGTGGAGGTGGTGGACGCGGCCGACGCGGTGGTCGTCGACTCCCCGGACCTCCTTCCCTTCACCGAGGGCGTCCCCCTGCTCCCGGTGCGCCCGGCACGGGCGGCCGAGCTGGCGGAACTGTTCCAGGTGCGGCGGCTGAGCGAGTCCGTCACGGGTGAGGTCGACTCCGAGGGCACGGAACACGACGTACCGGAGTCGGTGCGCGTGCTGCTGGGCCCGGGCACCCCGTCGACGTACGTCGAACACGAGGAACTCGTCGTGGACGGTGTGGAGCTGGACTGGCGCCTCACGGCGGACACCGTCCTGCACGCGTCCACCCTGGAGGGCGTGGCCGCCGGCCTCGCGTGGGCCGCGGGTCAGTGGCCGCGGCGCTTCGAGGTGGCCGCGCTGCTGGAGGATCCGTCGCGGACGGGGGAGTTGGCGCGGGACCGCTGGTTCGACTGAACGGCACCGTTCGTTCACGATCTCCGGATTTCTCGCACCAATTTCTTACCTCCGTACAACCATTGACTCCTGTCACGGGTCTGATCAGGTGAGCCAACAGGCTCCCTGATCACTTTTTCCACGTGGGGAACTCCATGCGTATACGTGCCACTGTGGCCGCCGTCTCCGGCGCCCTGGCCCTCTCCGCCTTCGTCATGCCGGCCGCGCAGGCCGCCGACGGCTCCTCGCTCGGCAAGGACGACATCGCCCAGGCCGCGCAGGCCGTCAAGCAGGCGGCCTCGCACAGGACCGCGTTCAGCGCGTCCGCCGCCGCCGACACGGGCACCCCGTACGCGATCAACGCCACGTTCTCCAACGTGAAGATCAACAACGGCAAGCCGATCGTCGCCGGCACCGCCGCCAAGGTCTCCGTCCCGGTCACCTACACCGTCACCCACGACGCGGGCTTCGACCTCAGCGCCTCCGACGTCTGGGTGGACGTCGAGATCTACCGCGGCGCCTACGACGACCCGGACAACCTGCTGTTCGGCGACGACTGGCCGACCTGCACCGACACCTCGACGACCACGTCCACCTGCAAGGGCACCATCGACGTCTACCCGGACGTCGACCTGCTCTCCAACGCCGACGCCACCACCTGGAAGGCCGACGGCTACGTCATCGACTGGAACGACCAGGACCCGACCTCCGACAGCATCGACTTCAGCAAGGTCGGTCTCGCCACGCAGGACGAGCTCACGACCACGAAGCTGCAGCGCCTGTCCAAGCTGACGGTCAACGCCGCTCCGGAGCCGGTGAAGAAGGGCAAGACCATCACGGTCACCGGCAAGCTCTCCCGTGCCAACTGGGAGGACCTGAAGTACCACGGCTACACCAACCAGTCGGTGAAGCTGCAGTTCCGCAAGAAGGGCAGCAACACCTACACCACGCTGAAGACCATCAAGTCGGACTCCACGGGCAACCTGAAGACCACGACGAAGGCCACGGTCGACGGCTACTTCCGCTACAGCTTCGCGGGCACCTCGACCACCCCGGCCGTCAACGCCACGGGTGACTTCGTCGACGTGAAGTAGGCGCGGAGCACACGCGCGAAGGGACGGCCGCCGCGGACGGGGACTCCGACGGCGGCCGTTTCTCCGCCCATGGCAAGGGCTTCGTAATGCCCGAACAAAAATCCGCGTCAGTCGTACAACCCTCCACGTGTGTCACGGATCTGATCGTGCGAGCCAACTGGCTCCACCATCACTTTTCTCCACGTGGGGAACTCCATGCGTATACGTGCCACTGTGGCCGCCGTCTCCGGCGCCCTGGCCATCTCCGCCTTCGCCCTGCCCGCCGCGCACGCCGCCGGCGCCTCCGACTCGTACCGGGCGGATGTCGCGAAGGTTCTGCGGGCCGCCCACTCGGCCACCGGCAAGTCCGCGTTCAGCACCGCCACCGCGGCCGACGACGAGCCGTACCCCCTGAACGCCACCTTCTCCGCCGTCAAGGTGAACAGCAACAAGGCGATCGTCGTCGGTGCCACGGGGCACGTGAAGGTCCCGTACACCTTCACGCTGACGCACGGCACCGACGTCGACATCACCGCGACCGACTTCGCGACCGGGGCGTTCGTCTACAAGTCCGCCTCGTCCGAGCCGCAGTTCGGTGACGACCCGGCCACCTGCACCGCCACCTCGACGACCGTCGCGACCTGCAAGGGCGTCATCGACATCTACCCGGCCGCCAACGACGAGCAGACCGACCTCGCCAACAGCGACGCGGGCGCGGTGAAGGCCGGTGCCATCGCCATCGCCCTCAACGGCCAGGACCCGGCCAGCAGTGACTTCGACATCACCAAGGTCGGCTACGCCTCGCAGGACGGCTTCGCCTCGCCGAACCTGGAGCGCCTGTCCAAGCTGACGGCCGACGCCACGCCCGAGCCGGTCAAGAAGGGCAAGACCATCACGGTCACCGGCAAGCTCTCGCGTGCCAACTGGGACACCAACAAGTACGCCGGCTACGCCGGTCAGAAGGTGAAGCTGCAGTTCCGCAAGAAGGGCAGCAGCACCTACACCACCGTCAAGACCATCACCACCACGTCGACGGGCACCCTGAAGACCACGACGAAGGCCACGGTCGACGGCTACTTCCGCTACAGCTTCGCGGGCACGTCGACGACCCCGGCCGTCAACGCCACGGGCGACTTCGTGGACGTGCGCTGACCACCGCGCCCCCGGCCAAAGCCGAGCACTAAGCGGGAACGCGGCGGTCTACCCACTTCCACAGCAGTTCCAGGGTGGCCGCCGCCACCGCCGCGATGCCCACAGCGACCCACGGCATCGTCACGCCCACCAGCTTCAGCGCGAAGAAGTGCTGCAGCCAGGGGACGAAGAGCACGAAGAGGAACGCCACGCCCATCGAGGCGACGAGGACGATCCGCCACCAGGTGTAGGGACGGGCGATGATCGCCAGCACCCACATCGAGATCAGGAACAGCGTCAGGGTCGCGGCACTGGTCTCCGCGTCCAACGAGCCCTCTCCGACGTAGTAGTGACGGGCGATCAGATACGTCACGAAGGTCGCGACCGCCGCCACCACCCCGCCCGGGATCGAGTAGCGCATCACCCGCCGGACGAAATGGGGCCTCGCCCGTTCCTTGTTGGGCGCCAGGGCGAGGAAGAAGGCCGGCACACCGATCGTCAGGGTCGACAGAAGCGTCAAGTGGCGCGGCAGGAAGGGGTATTCGACCTGCCAGCAGACCACCAGGATCGCCAGCAGGACGGAGTACACCGTCTTCACCAAAAACAGCGTCGCCACCCGCGTGATGTTGCCGATGACCCGGCGCCCCTCCGCCACCACCGACGGCAGCGTGGCGAAGCTGTTGTTGAGGAGGACGATCTGCGCCACCGCCCGGGTCGCCTCCGAGCCCGACCCCATCGAGACGCCGATGTCCGCGTCCTTCAGGGCCAGTACGTCGTTCACCCCGTCGCCCGTCATCGCGACCGTGTGCCCGCGTGACTGCAGCGCCCCCACCATGTCCCGCTTCTGCTGCGGGGTGACCCGGCCGAAGACCGTGCCCTCCTCCAGCGACTTCGCCATCTCCTCCGGCGCGGAGGGCAGCCGGCGGGCGTCCACCGTGCGGCCGTTCAGCCCCAGCTTCGCCGCCACCGCGCCCACCGACACCGCGTTGTCCCCGGAGATGACCTTCGCCCTGACGTCCTGCTCGGCGAAGTAGCGCAGGGTGTCGGCCGCGTCGGGGCGCAGACGCTGTTCGAGGACGACGAGGGCGGTGGGGCGGGCGCCACGGGCCGCCTCCGGGGCGTCCAGGTCGCCGGTGGCGCGGGCCAGCAGCAGGACGCGCAGGCCCTGCTCGTTGAGGCGGCCGGTCTCCGCCAGGGCCGGGTCGTCCGCCTCCAGCAGCACGTCCGGCGCGCCCAGCAGCCAGGTGCTCGACTCGCCGTTGCCCTCGCTGAAGCTGGCGCCGCTGTACTTGCGGGCCGAGGAGAAGGGGAGCGACTCGGTGCAGCGCCACTCCTCCACGTCCGGATAGGCGTCGATGATCGCCTGGAGGGAGGCGTTCGGTCGCGGGTCGGACTCGCCGAGGGCACCGAGGACCTTGCGTACATACGACTCGTCGGCCCCCTGCAGCGGCCGGAGTTCGGTGACGTCCATGCCGCCCTCGGTGAGGGTGCCCGTCTTGTCGAGGCAGACCGTGTCGATACGGGCGAGGCCCTCGATGGCCGGCAGCTCCTGCACCAGGCACTGTTTCCGGCCAAGTCGGATGACACCTATCGCGAAGGCGACCGAGGTCAGCAGGACCAGACCCTCCGGGACCATCGGCACGATGCCGCCCACCGTGCGCGCGATCGAGTCCTTCAGCCCGTGCTGTTTGACGAAGAGCTGGCTGATGACCAGGCCGATCGCGGTCGGGATCATCATCCAGGTCACGTACTTGAGGATGGTCGAGATACCGGTGCGGAGCTCGGAGTGGACGAGCGTGAAACGGGAGGCCTCCTCGGCCAGTTGGGCGGCGTACGCCTCACGGCCGACCTTGGTCGCCTTGAGGGCCCCGCCGCCCGCGACCACGAAACTGCCGGACATCACTTGGTCTCCGGGCTTCTTCACCACCGGGTCGGCCTCACCGGTCAGCAGCGACTCGTCGATCTCCAGTCCGTCCGCCTCGACGCACACCCCGTCGACCACGGCCTTGTCCCCGGGCCCGATCTCGATGAGGTCGTCCAGCACGATCTCGGAGGTGCTCACCGGTGCCGCGACACCGTCCCGTCGTACCGTCGGCTTGGTCTCGCCGATCACCGCGAGCGAGTCCAGGGTCTTCTTCGCCCGCCACTCCTGGATGATCCCGATACCGGTGTTGGCGATGATCACGTACCCGAACAGGCTGTCCTGGAACGGCGCGACGAACAGCATGACCAGCCAGAGCACACCGATGATCGCGTTGAACCGGGTGAAGACATTGGCCCGGACGATCTCGCCCATCGACCGGCTGCTGCGCACCGGCACGTCGTTGACCTGCCCCCGCGCCACCCGCTCGGCGACCTCGGCCGCGGTCAGACCACGCGCGGGCACGGGGACGGGCACGGGGTGCACGGGGTCGAGCTCGGCGCCCGCGTCGATATGGGTCATGCATTCGACGGTACGTGGCGATATGGGGCTTCACCCGCCGAGTGACCGGAAGATCCGACCTGCGGAGGAGCGAAGTCCTGCGGTGGTTGTACGGGCTAGCTCGCCGAGCCCGACTCGAGTGCCGCCGCCCGCTTGATCGCCGCGTCCCGCCGCCGCACGAAGTAGACGCCGTAGAGCCCGAGCACCCCTCCGGCCAGACAGGTCCACAGCCACCACAGGTGGCCGTGGTCGTCGAACCAGCCGTAGAAGGGCAGCTGCACCAGGAAGAGGACGAACCAGAGGATCGTGCCGCCGGTGATGGTGGCGACGACGGGCCCCTCCAGGGGTTCCGGCGCCTCGTGCTTGGGTGTCCACTTCGCCATGGGGACAGCTTACGAGGCGATCACATCTACGCGCGGAGATGGCCTTCGGCAGATTTATATGTTCATACTGAAACGGTTTCCACCCGATCTTGTCTCATTCCACTCGTAGGAACAACCAATGTCTACCTCGGCCACCGCCAAGGCCCCCGCCCCCGAACAGCCGGGGAAGACACCCGCCTCGGGCGTACTCGACCGCTACTTCAAGATCTCCGAGCGCGGCAGCACCCTTCCGCGCGAGATCCGCGGCGGCTTCGCCACCTTCTTCGCGATGGCCTACATCATCGTGCTGAACCCGATCATCCTGGGCAGCGCGAAGGACATGTACGGGCACCACCTGGACAACGGGCAGCTGGTGACCGCGACCGCCGTCACGGCCGCCTTCACCACGCTCCTCATGGGCGTCATCGGCAACGTCCCGATCGCGCTCGCCGCCGGCCTCGGCGTGAACTCGGTCGTCGCGCTCCAGCTCGCCCCCCGGATGTCCTGGCCGGACGCCATGGGCATGGTCGTCCTCGCCGGCTTCGTCGTGATGCTGCTGGTCGCCACCGGTCTGCGCGAGCGCGTCATGAACGCCGTGCCCTACAGCCTGCGCAAGGCGATCTCCATCGGTATCGGCCTGTTCATCATGCTGATCGGGCTCGTCGACTCCGGCTTCGTCACCCGCATCCCCGACGCCGCCCAGACCACCGTCCCACTCCAGCTCGGCGCCGACGGCCACCTCAACGGCTGGCCGGTCCTCGTCTTCATCCTGGGCGCCCTGCTCACCCTCGCCCTCATCGTCCGCAAGGTCTCCGGGGCGATCCTGATCTCCATCGTGACGATGACGGTCCTCGCGGTGGTCATCAACGCGGTGGCGACCATCCCGTCCTGGGGTCTCACGACACCCAAGTGGCCCGGCAACCCGGTCGCCACCCCCGACTTCGGCCTGATCGGCAAGGTCAGCCTCTTCGGCGGTTTCTCCAAGGTCGGCGTGCTGACCGGCATCCTGTTCGTCTTCACGGTCCTGCTGTCGTGCTTCTTCGACGCGATGGGCACGATCATGGGCGTCAGCGACGAGGCCCGGCTGACGAACGCCAAGGGCGAGATGCCGGGCATCAACAAGGTCCTGTTCGTGGACGGCCTCGCGGTCGCGGCCGGCGGTGCCAGCAGCTCTTCCGCCACCACCTGCTTCGTGGAGTCCACGGCCGGCGTCGGCGAGGGCGCGCGCACCGGCTTCGCGAACGTGGTGACCGGCGCGCTCTTCGCCGTGGCGCTCTTCCTCACCCCCGTGGCCACGATGGTCCCGTCGCAGGCGGCCACCCCGGCCCTGTTCGCGGTCGGCTTCCTGATCCTCGCCGGTTCGGTCAAGGAGATCGACTGGGCCGACTACACGGTCGCCGTCCCCGCCTTCGTGACGATGGTGATGATGCCCTTCACCTACTCGATCACCAACGGCATCGGCATGGGCTTCATCACCTTCGCCCTCCTGCGTCTGGCCGCCGGACGGGGCCGCGAGGTCCCGGTGGCGATGTACGTCGTGGCGGCGGTCTTCGGCTTCTACTACCTGATGCCGGCGCTGGGTCTGACCTGATCGGCGGGCGTCATGTGACCCCGTAGAACTTCTCCGTCTCGTCGACGGCGGTCTGGAACCGCTCGTCGAAGTCATCCCGAATGAGCGTCCGGACGACATAGTCCTGGACGCTCATTCCCCGTTTGGCGGCATGGTGCCGGAGCCGCTCGAGCAGCTCCCCGTCTATCCGCAGGCTGAGCACTTCGGTCCCCATGCACACGAGGGTCGCTGCCCGGCTCCGGGGGATGTTCACTTTCCGCTGCGGTCTCACCCGTACGGGTGACGTTCCCGTTTCAGTGGCCTGTCTCACGGGAATCCTCCCGCGCGTCAGCTTGTTTAGCCAGAGTAATGAGTTACTCTAAAGAGATGCCGGACCTCACCCATGGCGACGATGCTGCCGCCGTGAACTCGCTTCGCTCCGCAGTCATGCGGCTGTCCCGTCGGCTCAAGCACCAGCGTGTCGACGAGTCCCTGAGCCCCACCGAGATGTCGGTGCTGGGCACCCTTTCCCTCTGCGGCAAGGCCACCCCGGGCGAGCTCGCCCGCAAGGAGCACGTCCAGCCGCCGTCGATGACCCGCATCGTGGCGCTGCTGGAGGCCAAGGGCCTGGTCCGTCTGGAGCCGCACCCCGAGGACCGGCGTCAGAAGGTCGTCACCAAGACCGAACAGGCCGAGGCCATGCTCGAGGAGAGCCGCGCCAAGCGGAACGCCTTCCTGGCCAACCTGGTCGACGGCCTCGACGAGGACGAGTGGGCGAAACTGCGCGCCGCCGCCCCCGTACTGGAGAAACTCGCACACCTGTAACCAGCGGTGCGTCGCACACGAGCAAGCACTGCACTGCACTGCACAAGGAGGGGACACCTTTGAGTTCGGGACCCGGAGCAGAATCCGCCCCCGCACCTGACACCACCCACAACTCCCCGCCCGTCCCCGGATCCGCGCGCAAGTCCTCGATGTTCAGCTCGCTGAGGGTCCGCAACTACCGCCTCTTCTTCGTCGGCCAGGTCGTCTCGAACATCGGCACCTGGATGCAGCGCATCGCCCAGGACTGGCTGGTCCTCAGCCTCACCGGCTCCGCGACCGCCGTCGGCGTCACCACGGCACTGCAGTTCCTGCCGATGCTGCTCTTCGGCCTCTACGGCGGTGTCCTCGTCGACCGCCTCCCCAAGCGCCGCACCCTGCTGTTCACCCAGTCCTCGATGGGCGTCGCCGGCATCGCGCTCGCGGTGCTGACCCTGACCGGCCAGGTCCAGGTCTGGCACGTCTATCTCGCCGCCTTCGCGGTCGGTCTCGCCACGGTCCTCGACAACCCGGCCCGCCAGTCCTTCGTCTCCGAGATGGTCGGCCCGGCCCAGCTGCAGAACGCGGTCAGCCTCAACTCGGCGAACTTCCAGTCCGCCCGTCTGGTCGGCCCGGCCGTCGCGGGCCTGATGATCACCGGCGTCGGCACGGGCTGGGCGTTCCTCTTCAACGGCCTGTCCTTCGTGGCGCCGATCGTCGGCCTGCTGCTGATGCGCGCGCGTGAGCTGCACGTCGTCGAGCGCGCCCCGCGCGGCAAGGGCCAGCTGCGGGAGGGACTGCGCTATGTCGCCGGGCGCCCCGACCTGATCTGGACCATCGTCCTGATCGGGTTCGTCGGCACCTTCGGCTTCAACTTCCCGGTCTATCTCTCGGCCTTCGCGGACGACGTCTTCCACGCCGGAGCCGGCTCCTACAGCCTCTTCAACACGCTGATGGCCGTCGGCTCCCTGGTCGGAGCCCTCCTCGCGGCCCGGCGCGGCACGACCCGTATGCGGGTGATGATCGCCGCGGCGGCGGCCTTCGGCGCGCTGGAGCTGGCGGCGGCCGGGGCCCCGTCCCTCTGGCTCTTCTCGCTGCTCATGGTGCCGATAGGCGTCTTCGGCATGACGATCAACGTCACCGCCAACACCGCCGTCCAGATGGCCACCGACCCCGCCATGCGCGGCCGGGTGATGTCCCTCTACATGATGGTGTTCATGGGCGGCACCCCGATCGGCGCACCCATCGCCGGCTGGATCACGGACACCTACGGCGTCCGGGCCGGCCTCGCGGTCGGCGGCGCCATCGCGGCCGCGGCGGCCGTGGTGATCGGCCTGGTGCTGGCCCGCGTCGGCAATCTGAGGCTGTCGGTGGGCTGGCACGGCGGCCACCCGCAGGTGCGGTTCGTGCCACGGGAGACCGAGGAGCAACTGGCCCCGGCGGCGTGAGGAGCGGGGTCAGTCGCGGGGGAACTCCCCGGTTTCGAGGACCAGCCCGACGGCGGTGCCGGTCAGGTCGACGTCCTCACCGAAGGGGAAGCTGACATCGCTGTGGTACTTGCCGTCCTTCGGCAGGGTGTGCAGGTGCCACTCGCCGGTGTACGGGTCCACGATCAGGTACACGGGCACTTCGGCCGCGGCGTAGGTGTCCTTCTTCGGGCCGTAGTCGTTGCCCGCGGTGTCCTTGGAGATGACCTCGACGACGAACTCGACGTCCTGGTAGCGCCAGCGGCCCCTGCCGTCCTTCACCGACCGTTCGGCCATGGCCGCCAGGTCGCAGGCGAAACCGTTCAGATGCCCGGGGAAGTCGATCCTGACGTCCGAGGCCAGGCGCTTGCGGGGGTACTTGGTGCGCAGCTGCTCGGCGATGCCGAAGATGATCTCCCAGTGGTTCTGCCGCTGCGGTGACATGAAGATGTTTCCCCCGACGATCTCGATCTTCGTTCCCTCGGGGATGGGCATCTTCTCGAGGTGCTCGAACAGGACGTCCAGAGTCAGCTCGCCGCGCTCCTCGGCCATCTCGATCCTGTCTTCAAGAACGGTCACGGTCGCGCTCCTCCCCGGCTGCCGCTCGGTCACGGACAGCCGCGCGGTACAACGATACGCACGGTGACCGAGTCACGCGGGGACGTGGCGGCGAGACTTGCCCCATGAGACTCTTCGCCGCGGTGCTGCCCCCCGAGGACGTCGCAGAGGAACTCGCCGTGGCGGTCGCCGGGTTGAGGAAGCTGCCGGGCGCGGACCGGCTGCGCTGGACGGGACGCCCGGGGTGGCACTTCACCCTTGCCTTCTACGGCGAGGTCGGCGACGACGTCGTACCCGGTCTGTCGCGGCGGCTGGAGCGGGCGGCGCGGCGGACCGGGGCGTTCGAGCTGGCGGTGCGCGGCGGGGGCCAGTTCGGGCACGGGCGGGCGCTGTGGGCCGGGGCGGAGGGGGATCTGGCGGCGCTGCGGCTGCTCGCCGACCGGGCGGAGGCGGCGGGGCGCAAGGCCGGGGTGGAGATGGGGGAGCACCGGCGGTACAAGGCGCATCTGACGGTGGCGCGGAGCCGGGACGCGGTGGAGGTACGGCCGTATCTGGAGGCGCTGGACCGGTTCGCCGGCTCTCGCTGGACGGTGGGGGAGCTCGCGCTGGTGCGGAGCAGTCTGCCGACGTCCGGGGTGCCGGGGGAGCAGCCGCGCTACGAGACGGTCGCCCGTTGGGCGCTCGGGGGCGCCGGTTAGGCTCGGGGCGTGGACCCGAAGACCCGGAACCGGATCATGGCCGGTGTGCTCGTGCTGTTGTTCGTTGTCGTGGCCCTGGCGGCGGCGCTCGGAAAGTGACCGAGCGCCCACCGCCGTGGTCCGCCTGACCGCCGGTGCTACCAGGCGAAGGCCTCCGGAGAGGGGCCGGGGCCGGGGAAGATCTCGTCCAGGCCCGCCAGGAGTTCCTCGCTCAGTTCCAGCTCCACCGCCCTGATCGCGGACCGCAGCTGCTCCGCCGTACGCGGGCCCACGATCGGGCCGGTCACTCCGGGGCGGGTGAGGAGCCAGGCCAGCGCGGCCTCGCCCGGTTCCACGCCGTGCTTGTCCAGGAGGTCCTCGTAGGCCTGGATCTGGGCGCGGATGGTGGTGTCGGCGAGGGAGTCGGCGGCCCGGCCGCTCGCCCGGCGCCCGCCCTCGACCTCCTTCTTGATGACGCCGCCCAGCAGCCCGCCGTGGAGGGGTGACCAGGGGATGACGCCGAGGCCGTACTCCTCGGCGGCCGGGATGACCTCCATCTCGGCGCGGCGTTCGGCGAGGTTGTAGAGGCACTGCTCGCTGACGAGGCCGATGGTGCCGCCGCGGCGGGCGGCGATCTCGTTGGCCTGGGCGATCTTGTACCCGGGGAAGTTGGAGGACCCGGCGTAGAGGATCTTGCCCTGCTGTACCAGTACGTCGACGGCCTGCCAGATCTCCTCGAACGGCGTGCGCCGGTCGACGTGGTGGAACTGGTAGACGTCGATGTAGTCCGTCCGCAGCCGCTTGAGGCTGGCGTCCACCGCCCGTCGGATGTTGAGGGCGGAGAGCTTGTCGTGGTTGGGCCAGGCGTCGCCGTCGGCGGCCATGTTGCCGTACACCTTGGTGGCGAGGACGACCTTGTCGCGGTGGGCCGCGCTCTTGGCGAACCAGTTCCCGATGATCTCCTCGGTACGGCCCTTGTTCTCGCCCCAGCCGTACACGTTCGCGGTGTTCAAAGATCAACTTTGACGCCATGATCCGAACCGCATACCGTCACCCCTTGTGCGCGATGCGTGACACAGGGGAGAGGGAGAACGAGCATGGCGAGAGTTCTGGGTGTGATCCGACTGTCGAGGGTGTCGGACGAGACCACATCGCCGGAGCGTCAGCGTCGGTCCATCCAGCGATGGGCCGATCAGGAGGGGCACGTCGTCGTGGGGTGGGTCGAGGACATCGACGTGTCCGGCGGGGTAGAGCCGTGGAAGCGTCCGGAGTTCGGCAAGTGGCTTCCCTCGACCATCGGGAAGGAGGTCAGCGCGATCGAGCACCGGATCGCGGTGGAGGAGTCGCGCGCCGACGAGTACGACGTCATCTGTGCGCTGAAGATCGACCGTCTCTCGCGACGCGTGCTACACGTGCACGCCCTCCTGGAGTGGTGCGAGAAGAACGGCAAGGAGGTCGCCACCGTCGAGGACGGGATCAACCTCAACACGCAGATGGGGAAGCTCCTCCTCAGCCTGATCGCGTCCTTCGCGGAAGGGGAGCTCGAAGCCATCAAGGCGCGGGCCAAGTCCTCGTACAACCACCTGGTGAAGGAGGGGCGCTGGCGCGGCGGCCGCACTCCGTACGGTTACCGGGAGGAGAAACAGGAGACCGGCGACGGATGGAAGCTCGTCCCGGACGACTACGGGACCGACACGGCCGGGACGCTCCGTGAGATCGTCCGCCGTCTCATCGCGGGCGAGTCGGCGAACAGCATCGCGCAGTGGCTCAACGAGGACGTGTCGAAGACCCCGACGTCACTCGACGCCCAGATGATCCGTAACGGCAAGACCCCGAAGGGAAGCCGCTGGACCGCCGCGAACACGGCCAAGGTCGTACGTTCCCGCTGCATCCTGGGGCAGGTGGAGGTGTCCGAGGAGGTGATGGTCGACGGGGAGAAGACGACACGACGCCGGGTCGTCCGGGACGCGGACGGCCAGCCCCTCCAGCGCGCGGAGCCTCTGATCACGCACGAGGAGTGGGAGCTGGCCAACAAGAAGCTGGACGAGAACACCAGCAAGCGCAACGGCAACCGCAAGGGTGGGTCCCCCTTGCTCCAGGTCGCGTTCTGCACATGTGGGGAGCCGGCGTATCTCGCCCCTGGCCGTAACTGGCCCTACTACCGCTGCGCCTCCCGTACCACGCACAAGCCGTGTCCGACCGGAAGCAAGGGCATCGCGGCGCACACGCTGGAGGACGCCGTGGGGAAAGCGTTCCTCCTCGCTGCAGGGGACGTCGAGATCGTCCGGAAGGTCTTCCGGCCGGGCGTGGACTACACGCGCGACATCGAGGAAGTGAACCGCGCCCTCTCGGACCTGAGGGAGGACCGCGAGGCGGGCCTCTACTCCAGTGAGCTGGGCAAGCAGGAGTACCGGGAGGCGTACAGGCGGTTGGACGCGCGACGTGAACAGCTCATCGCGCAGCCCACGCGCCCGGACACCTGGGAGGAGATCCCGACAGGAGAGACCTACCGGGAACGGTGGAGCACGTTGTCGACCCAGCACGAAAAGGGCAGGGAGCTACGCGCCGCAGGGGTCAAGGCCGTCATCCATGCCGAGCCGATTCCCGGGATGACCGCCGCGCAGCTCATGGCTCCCGATGGCCATGACGGGATGTGGCAACACCCAGTCGGGAGGGTTCAGGTTCTGATCCCCATGGACTTCAAGCAGCGTCTGCGCAATATGGCGGCGGTCCACAGCGAAGGCTGACCAACAACTGAATGCGACGAGGAGGGCCTGTGGTCGGGGCCCTCCTGCGCGTTTGTAGGATGCCCGGCAGGTCGCCGCCGTCGCTCCCGACCGCAAGAGACCGAGTCCAGGCCCGATGCCCTGGGCGCCCAACCTGTGAAGCGCCGTGCCTCCCGCACGGCACCCCCGCGAAGAAGGGAGACTCCCGCCGTCCGGCGGGGTCGCCGGCGCACCCTCGTGCGCCTCACAGGAAGGAGCCGCGAACCAGTGGCCATCAGCTTCGGGCATGACCGCCCGTGGGGCGGAGTCTCCCAGCGCGAATACCAGCGCAAGGCGCAGGACCCTCTACACCCGCTGGCCCACCGTGTCCACTTCGCCGCCATCGGATGGGCCGACCGTCACGGGCACGCGGCCTTCGCCCCTGGGAAGCTGGCCACCCTCCTCGGCAAGGACGGCAAACCCCTGTCTGACCAGAGCACGAACAACGCGATCGCACGCGCCAAGAGGCTCGACCTTGTATCGCCCCGGTCGGGAGCCGCTTGCCTTGTTCTTGGTTCTCACCTCTTCCAGAAGGGGAAGGGCGCTCCGGTGCCGTGCCGCGTCCATCAAGACCGGTGAACCACACATCGTACGTGTAGCCAGCACACGCCAGGCGTGTACCGGCATTGCCAGTGGCCTGCGGAAACGTTCGCTTCCTCTCTCTTCTTGTCCTCACTTGCGGCCCCGAAGGGGGCCGACAGAGGGAAGCCTCGTTCGATCTACGGCAAGCGCAGTAGGGGCGCAGTAGCGCCCCGAAGAGACGGGCATTGGCGAAGCGGTAGAGAGGATGGGCGGCCGAACGGCCGCCACAGTCTGAAGCCGCTAGACGAGCCATTCCGATGTGATCAGTGGTCGTAAGCGATCAAGGATCGTGTGACGGGCTGGCGGGTCTTGTGGTTGTGCCAGATCGCGGCGGCCATCGCGAGGATGCGTTGGGCGACGCGGACGGCGACACCTTCGAAGGTCCGCCCGCCATGCTGTTCCAGGTCGAGCTGGCCTTTGAGGGTGTCGTTGACCGACTCGATCAGCTGCCGCACCGACTTCAGGAGGCTCTCGCCCCTGCGCTTCTTCTCGCGCTTGAACGACGGCCGCAGCAACTCCGCACCCCGGAAGGCCAGATCGGCCTCGAACTCCTTGGAGGCGAAGCCTTTGTCCGCGATCACCAGCAGGTCCGGCCGGTCCGCGGCCAGGTGCGGTTCGCGGTCCAGCATCGCGGACAGCACCTCCCGCTCGTCCAGCTTCGGGTTCGCCAGTGCCCACAGGATGGGCATCCCGGTCGGGGCTCCAAGTGGTAGGAGCCATGGCGGAGTTCGAGCGCAGCCTCATCATGGAGCGCACCCGCGCCGGACTCGAAGCAGCCAAGGCGCAGGGGCGTACCGGCGGACGGCCGTCCGTCGTGAACGAGGACGTGCTGACCGTGGCCCGCGCCAGGAAGGCGAAGGGAGAGAGCGTCAGTGCCATCGCCAAGACTCTGGGCGTCTCCCGGGCCACGCTGTACCGGCACCTCGGAGACGACTCCTGACGGCGGAACCTGATGCCCTTGCCTGGAGCGGACTCGAAGCAGTTGGCTTGTGGCCCATGAAGTACACCCAGCTCGGACGCACCGGACTCAAGGTCAGCCGACTCGTTCTCGGCACGATGAACTTCGGTCCGCAGACAGACGAATCAACCAGCCACGGCATCATGGACGCCGCTCTCGACGCGGGTCTGAACTTTCTGGATACGGCCAACGTCTATGGGTGGGGTGAGAACAAGGGCCGCACCGAGGAGATCATCGGAACTTGGTTCGCCCAGGGTGGCGGGCGGCGCGACAAGGTCGTCCTCGCCACCAAGGTGTACGGGAACATGGCGGGCGACGGGGACGTCTGGCCCAACCACGACAAGCTCTCCGCGGTGAACATCCGACGAGCCGTCGACGCCTCCCTCAAGCGGCTGCAGACCAACTACATCGACATCTACCAGTTCCATCACATCGACCGGTCGACGCCGTTCGAGGAGATCTGGCAGGCGATCGACGTCCTGGTCCAGCAGGGCAAGATCCTCTACGCGGGGTCGTCCAACTTCCCCGGCTACAAGATCGCCCAGGCAAACGAGACCGCCGCCCGGCGCGGCCGCATGGGCCTGGTCAGCGAGCAGTGCCTCTACAACCTCGCTGAGCGCCGCGCCGAGATGGAGGTCATCCCGGCCGCGCAGGACTACGGCCTCGGTGTCATCCCCTGGTCTCCGCTGCACGGAGGACTGCTCGGCGGCGTCCTCAAGAAGGAGGCCACACAGGGGCGCCGGGCGAGCGGCCGCGCTGCCGACGCGCTCAAGGACACCAGGACACGCGAGCTGATCCAGGCGTACGAGAACCTCCTCGACAAGCACGGCCTCGAGCCCGGTGAGGCGGCACTGGCCTGGCTGCTGACCCGCCCCGGCGTCACCGGCCCGATCGTCGGCCCTCGCACGCAGGAGCAGCTGGACTCGGCGCTGCGCGCCCTACAGCTGGAGCTGAGCGAGGAACTGCTGACGTCTCTGGACGAGATCTTCCCCGGTCCCGGACCGTCTCCCGAAGCCTTCGCATGGTGAGGTAGCGGGTCTGTGTCGGAGTCGTCGCCTTCTACTTGCGTTAGGGGTGGGAGGCGGCGGCTTCGTCGTTTCCCACTCGGGGTCCGCAGGAGCGGTGAGCGTCAGCGATGCGCTGCTGCAGAACCTGGCGTCAAAATTGCCGGTTGGTGGTGTCGAAGAAGTTGATGCCCTCGGCCAGCGCCGCGTCCATGATCGCGTGGCTGTCGGCCTCGTTCGTCTGCGGTCCGAAGTTCATGGTGCCGAGGACCAGTCGGCTGACCTTGAGTCCCGTGCGTCCGAGCTGCGTGTACTCCATGACCACCCAGTCAACGGCTTCGAGTGCGCTCCAGGCAGGAGCGTCGAGGAGGGTCTAGAAACTCCAAGAGACGGCAAGAGAGGTTGACATGGATCGCTCCACGATGGTTATCTGACGGCGCAGAGTTTGAAACTTCAATCTATTCATCGGATCCCAGCATGAGACGTCTGGAGCGCACCATGCCCCCCACCACCTCCGCCCGCAGGGCCGTCGTCGCCCTCCTCGCCGCCACGGCGGTCCTGGGCGCGGCCGCCGTACCCGCCGTGGCGGCCCCGCACGGCCCGGCCGCCGGGCACTCGGCGTACGGCCAGGGCGGCTACGGCGACCTCGCCCGCTTCGGCTACCAGAAGGCCGTCGCCATCACCGTCGTCAAGAGAGTGTTCGAGCACGGGGACACCTCGGTCGTCGACCGCTACGTACGACCGGACTACATCCAGCACAACCCGACCGCGGCCGACGGGGCGGCGGGCCTCAAGGCCCTGGCCACCTCGATCCACCAGCAGTTCCCCGACGCCCGGTACAACGTCAAGCGAGTCATCGCCGAGGGCGACCTCGTGCTGCTCCACTCGAACGTGGTGCTGGTCCCCGGCACCAAGGGTGCGGCCGTCATCGACATCTTCCGCTTCCAGGGCGGCAAGATCGCGGAGCACTGGGACGTGATCCAGAACGTGCCGGACACCACGGCCAGCGGCAACGACATGTTCTCCACGCTGAGTTCACCGCAGGTCTCGCAGCCCCTGGACCACCGGCTCACCCAGGCCAACAAGGCGCTGGTCGTCAAGGCCTTCGACGAGCTCATCGTCCACAAGGACCTGACCGCCCTCGACCGCTACTGGGACCCCGGCTACCTCCAGCACAACACGCAGATGGAGAGCGGCGTGCCCGCCGCGAAGGTCGGCCTCGGCGCTTACTTCGCCTCGGCACCGCAGCTGACGGTCATCCCGAAGCGGATCATCGCCGAGGGCGACCTGGTGGCCATCCACAGCGACTACATCAACTATCCGGGAGACCGGGGCACGGCGATCCTGGACCTGTTCCGGGTGCGGAACGGCAAGATCGTCGAGCACTGGGATGTCATCCAGAACGTCCCGGAGACCTCCGCCAACGGCAACGGCATGTTCTGACGGCAACGGCATTTTCTAGATGCCTGCCGGGCCCCACCTCTCACCCCCGCCCCGGTCAGCCGATGTACGCGGTGACGAACACCGCCCGGACGCGGGTGCCGTCGGCCGCCTCCCAGGCACCGCTGACATGGCCGGCCGCCGTCCCGGGGCGGGTGTCGGGTGCGGTGGGGTCCAGGACGCGGTGCACGCGCAGGGCCGTGCCGTTCGTGCCCGTCAGGATCGTGCTCCCCTCCTCGTCGGTGGCCTCGACGGGCCACGGCGCGGAGGGGAGGGCGGGGCCCGCGCAGGAACGGGTGACCTCGTGGTCGGGGGTGTCGCTGATGCTCTGGGCCTGGGCCTGGACGCGGCCCTCGATCAGCGCGACGAGTTGGGCGTACAGCACCGGGTCGTGGCAGCCGTCGTAGGCCCAGCGCGGGCCGAGCACACCGTGCTCCATGGTGCCGACGAGGGCGTGTTCCGCGCCGGGGAGCGGGTCGCCGCGGTAGGTGAGGGGGACGTGGTAGGCGACGGGTTCGGGGCCGGAGGTGTCGATCACCACCATGAACTCGATCCCGACCTCCCCCTCCGGATCATCCAGCCGAAACCCACCGGCCCTGCTCAACTCCGGAGTCCCGCTCCCCACGTACCACGGCCGGGTCGGCAGCCAGGCGGTGAGGAGTTCCAGCTTGGTGGGCTTGACGGTGGTTTTGTGGATGATCGCCATGGCCGGATTCTGCCAGTCAGTCGCGCGGGAACTCATCCGTTTTCAGGGTGAGGCCCAGGTCCGTGACGGTGAGGTCGACGTCGGCTCCGAAGCCGACCGTCGTCTCCGTCATGTAGTCGCCGTCCTTGGGCTGGGTGAACAAGTGGCACTTGCCCTGGTAGGGGTCGGCGATGAGGTAGACGGGGACTTCGGCGACGGCGTAGGCGGCCTTCTTGGACCCGTAGTCGTTGTGCGCCGTGCCCTTCGAGATGACCTCGGCGACGAACTCGACGTCCTGGTGGCTCCAGAGCCCCTTCTCGTCCTTCACGGCGTCCTGGGACACGAGGGTCACATCGGTGGCGAAGCCGTTGAGGTGACCTGGGTAGTCGATCCGCACATCGGACTTCAGGCGCCTGCGCGGGTACTTGGTGCGCAGTTGCTCGACGATGTCCAGGATGATCTCCCAGTGCGTGTCCCGCTGCGGCGTCATGAAGATGGCCCCCTCGACGATCTCGACCTTGTAGCCCTCGGGGGTGGTCCGCTCAAGCGACTCGAACAACTCGTCCAGAGTCAGCTCGCCGCTGTGGTCGGCCATCTCGATCCTGTCTACGAGGACGGTCATCGTGGCGCTCCTCCCCGGCTGCCCCACGGACAGGTACAGCCGCGCGGTACAACGATACGCACGGTGATCCGGAAACGCCGGAATCCGGTCAGCTTGTTCCGGCCTCGTACGCTTGTCCGACGCCCCACGCCTGATACATCGCGTCCGCGAAAGCCGCCGCGATCCTGTGCTCGCCGCTAGCGTTGGGGTGGGTGCCGTCGTAGGTGTCGAGGTGGATGTCGTACGACGGTGGCGGCGAGGCCAGCAGCAGGGGGGAGCGGGGTTCGTCCAGGTCGGCGACCGTCTTGGCCAGCAGCTCGTTGAACAGGGTCACCTGGGCCGCGAAGGGGGCGTCCTCGGTGGCGCGGACGTTCGGGATCACCGGCAGGAACGCCATGCGGATGCGCGGGTTGGCCGAGCGGGCCGCCGCGACGAAGGCGCGGGTGTTCTCCGCCGTTTGCTCCGCGTTCGTGTAGAAGCCCAGGTCGATGAGGCCGAGGGACACCAGCAGCACATCGGCCCGATGCGCCCGTACCGCCTCCCCGATCAGCGGCGCCATGTGCAGCCAGCCCTCGCCCCAGCCGGCCAGGTGGGCGCGGGGGAAGTCGGGATCGGCGTACTCGTACGACGTCGGGGCGTCCAGCGCCTTGTCGTGGAGGGTCTCGCGCGGGCCCACGAGGGTGAAGGGGCCGCCGTATGTGTCGCGGAGGTGCCGCCACATGCGGTAGCGCCAGGTGTGTTCCCCCGCGCTTCCGATCGTCATGGAGTCGCCGACCGGCATCAACCTGAGCATCCGCTCATGATGGACGATCGGCGGTGTCCCGTGGGGCGGGTGGGGTGTGAAGCCTGCCACGCCCTTGAACGGGCCGCCGGGATGGCAGGCTTGGGGTCATGCGCCGACCGTTCGCTCTCCTTGCCGGGGCCCTGCTCGTGGGCGCCTGCGCCCTGCCCGCGTCCGCAGCCACCGCCGCCGACGGCAAGGGGGACAAGGGGTTCACCATCACGGACCCGAGGATCACCGAGTCCAGCGGACTCGCCGCCTCCCCTCTCCACCCCGGCATCTACTGGACCCACAACGACAGCGACGACGGGCCGTACATCTACGCCGTCGACAGCGCGACGGGCAGGACGGTCGCCCGTGTCACCCTCAGCGGCATCGGCCGGCCCCGCGATGTCGAGGCCATCTCCATCGGGCCCGACGACCAGATCTACGTCGGCGACATCGGCGACAACCTGGGCGGCAAGTGGCCGTACGTCTGGATCTACCAGCTCTCCGAGCCCAAAAAGCTCGTCGACCAGACCATCCGGGCCACGCAGTACGTCGTGAAGTACTCCGACGGCGCCCGCAACGCCGAGTCGCTCGTCGTCGATCCGAAGACCGGGCGGCCGTACATCATCGACAAGAACGAGGACGGCGGCCACCTGTTCGAGGGCCCCGCGAAGCTCTCCTCCTCCGGGACCAACATCTTCCGCCCCGTCGCCACTGTCGACCTGTGGGCCACCGACGCCGCCATCTCCCCGAACGGCCGGCAACTCGCCGTCCGCGGCTACTTCGGCGGCATCTACTACGACTGGAACGGCGGCAGGATCAAGCGCGAGGGCCGGCTGGACGTACCGCTCCAGGGGCAGGGCGAGTCCGTCACCTACTCCCTCGACGGCACCAAACTCCTCTACGGCAGCGAGGGTTCCGACAGCCCCGTACAGGCGGAGGACGCACCCGGCGGAGCCGGCGCCGCCAAGTCACCTTCCAGCAGCGGCAGTTCGAACGCCTCCGGCAGCGATGGCGCCGGCGGCACGAGCGGCAACATCAAGGTCGGAGCGGTCGCCGTGGTCGTCGCCGGGGCGGTGCTCTTCGGAGCCCGGCGGCTGTTCCGCCGCAACAGGCCCTAGTACTCCAGCAGGATTTCGCTGTCTGACCTGGTCTTTTCGCCGGGTGGCGGGAGTGTAGCGGGACTTCGATCGTGCGGGGGCGGTCTCACGGAGAC